>DATCLV010000389.1:0-6889 GCA_036563745.1 Acidimicrobiales bacterium
CCACGACAGCACCCGACCGGTGCGGCGGCTGATGCGCACGAACACGGTGGCACCGATCGGCTCCGTGTCGGCCGCGACCGTGTAGCGCAGGACGCCCCACACCGTGTGCGGCGGCCCGCACGCGACCCCGTGGCGCGCCGCTTCCGCGCGGGCGATGGCCCGCGCCTCCTCCTTCGTGATCACGTCAGCGGGGGACGTACCAGTAGCTGAGGACCTTGCCGGTCCGCTTGCCCACCCGCACGCACGAGCTGCCCCCGATCGTCTGGGCGTTGGTCCAGACCGTGTACCAGAGGAGGCCCTTCGACACGGCGATCTCCGGCAGGAACGGCCGTCCCCGCCGCTCGACCTCGGCCCGGGCGATCTCCACCGCCTGCTCCTCGGTGATCACGGTCACTCCCCTCCCGTCACGTCGACGCCGACGGCGACCGCCCCGGCGGTGCCGGTGACCCCGGCCGCCTCCAGGCCCACGCGCACCGGGTCGATGTCGTACCCCGGCGAGAACGGGAACTGCAGCCCCTGCCGGAGGCTGCCGGTGGCGTAGGTCTCGGCCATCGCCTCCTCGGCGAACGCGTACAGGTGCGAGTTGCGGTACAGCCACCGGCGGGCCTCGGCCCGGGCGCCGGCCAGCGCCGTCCCCGGCGTGGGGCTGAGCGCCGAGTGGACCTGCTCGTGCCGGAGCGTGAGCCGCAGCTCCTCGCCGGCGAGGTCGTGACGGATGTAGATGTCGCCGTTCCAGGCCGTCATGCCGTACATCCCCGGGTCGAGCTCGGCCACCCGGACCGTGTGCGGGGTCGTGCCGGGGCGGGGGCCCCGGAAGGTGGTGCGGGCCGCGTCGAGCGAGCCGGTGGCGACGCCGGTGGTGGCGTCGAAGGCGATCGCGTCGGCGTCGAACGGGTTCTGCCCGATCAGCTGGCGGTGGACCATGCCGCCGGCCACGTCGACCGTGGCGCTCGCCCCCAGCTGCAGGGTGACCCGGCCCGCCGTCGACCAGGTGGCCGCGGCGGTGGCGGTGGTGCCGCTGGCCCACGCCCCCACGCCCGCCGACGCCCCGCCGACCAGCATGTCGACGCCCACCCGGCCCCAGTCGACCTCGCCGGTGAGCGCCCGCTGCGAGCCGATGCTCATCCCGCCGGCCAGCAGCGCCCCACCCAGGACCACGCCGGCCCCGGTGACCAGCAGGAAGCCGCCGGCCACGACCAGCGCCCCGGCCGCCAGGTACTCCCAGTTGTCGGCGACCCAGCCGGTGGTGGCGTCCCAGGCGTCGGACGCCCGGTCGAACAGGCCGTTGCCCCCGACCGCCTCGCGGTAGGCGGCCAGGTCGGCCTCGGTCATCGGCCGCAGGCCCAGCGGGTCGACGGCGCCGATCGGGTCGTTGCCCGCGTAGTGGTACGGGTGGCAGGCGACCGTCGTGCCCGGCACGCCGGGCAAGGGGTCGGGTGACAGGAACGACCGGGTCACCGGGTCGTAGGCCCGGTTGCGGAGCCACACCAGGCCGTCGACCTCCAGCTCCCCCCGGTAGCCGAGCCCGAACCCGGGCGGCCCGGCGCCCCACGGGTCGAGCACGCGGTCGTCGCGGGGGATGGTGCCGCCGGCGTCGGGGGCCAGGAGGACGGGGTCGCCGTCGCGGGGCACGAGGGCGAAGGGCTGCGGGTGCCCGAGCACCGCGGTGCCGCCGTACCAGCGCAGCAGCGGCAGGCCGCCGGAGCGGTCCCAGCGCAGCGCCATGCCGTCGACGTCGACCAGGTCGCCCAGGGCGTCGACCTCCAGCCGGGTGCCGTCGACCTCGGCCAGCCGGCCCCGCCAGTCCCACCCGTAGCGGACCTCGGTGCCGTCGGGCGCCACCACCGACACCCGGCGCCCGGCCTCGTCGTGGGCGACGCGGGTGACGCCCGCCGCCGTCCGGCGCAGGACCAGTTGGTGGGCGGCGTCGTACTCGTGGACGGTGACGCCGTCGGGCCCGTCCTCCCCGAGCAGGCGCCCGGCCTCGTCGTAGGCGAACGTGCGCAGGTCGCCGGTGGCGACGTCGGTGACGGCGACCAGGTGGCCGGCGTCGTCGTAGTCGTAGGTGGTGCGCCGCCCGTCGACGGTGGCGGCCACCACCCGCCCGGCGGCGTCGCGCTCCAGCTCGGTGACGCGGGCCCGGCCGCCGGCGCGGGCCTCGTGGGTGGCGAGGAGCCCGTCGCGGTACACCCACCGCTCGCCGTGCGTGCCCGCCGGCCCCGCCGACCAGCCCACCAGGCGCCCGGCGGCGTCGTGCTCGCGCCGGACCTCGCCGCCGAGGGCCGGGTGGTGCACCGACTTCACCCGCCCGGCGGGGTCGTGCCGGAACGTCAGCTCCTGCCCGTCGGGGTAGCCGACCGCCACCCGGCGGCCGTCGGCGTCGTAGCGCCAGGTGAGCCCGGTGCCGTCGCGACGGGCGGCGACCAGGCGACCCCGCGCGTCCCACTCCAGCTCGATCCGGTGCCCGTCGTCGTCGACGACCACGGGCCGGCCGCGCACGTCGCGCTCGATGCGGACCCGCTCGCCGTCGGCGTCGCCGATGGCGCGGACCCGCCCCGAGTCGTCGTACCACCAGCGCACCTGCTCGCCGGTGGGGAGGATGCGGCGCAGCGGCCGCCCGGCGGGGTCGCGCTCCCAGTGGGTGCTGCGGCCCAGCTGGTCGCGGCGCTCGACGAGCCGGCCGGCCGGGTCGTAGCGGTGCTCGATGCGGCCGCCGAGCGGGTCGACGATCGCGGTGAGCAGGCCCCGGGCGTCGTGCTCGTAGCGGGTGGCGCCGCCCCGGGGGTCGACGGCCGAGCGCAGGCGCCCGGCGGCGTCCCAGCCGAACCGGGTGGTGCCGCCGGTCGGGTCGACGACCCCCACGAGCCGGCCGAGCGGGTCGTGCCGGTAGCGGGTGACCCCGCCGTTGGGGCCGACGACCGACACGAGGCGCCCGGCGTCGTCGTAGCGGAACCGGGTGACCTCGCCGGTGGGTGTGACCAGCCGGGTGAGCAGGCCGTCGCCGTCGTGGCGGCGCAGCCAGCGGGACCCCGACGGGTCGATCACCGTGGCGAGCCGCCCGGCCCGGTCGTACTCGTAGCGGGTGGTGGCGCCGCCGGGCGAGGTGACGGCCGCCAGCCGCCCGGCCTCGGTGTAGCGGTAGCGCTCGACGCCGCCCGCGGGGTCGGTGACCGCGACGACCCGCCCGCACCGGTCGCGGGCGACGGTGACCTCGGCGCCGTCGGGGCGGCGGACGGTGACGGCCCGGCCCAGCTCGTCGTGGTCGATCTGCAGCGAGGTGAGCCCGTCGTCGACCGAGGTGAGGCGGCCGGCGGCGTCGTAACGGGCCCGCCGCCCCCGGCCCACGGGGTCGACGGCGCCGACGAGGCGGCCCGTCGGGTCGTACTCGCGCAGCCAGGTGCCTCCGGCCGGGTCGGTGACGCCGGTGAGCCGGCACAGCCGGTCGTAGGTCAGCTCCCACTTGGCGCCGTCGGGCAGCACCACGCCGACGAGGTTGCCGAGCGGGTCGTAGCGGTGGGTGGTGACGTGGCCCAGCTCGTCCACCACCTGCTCGACGTCGCCGTGGGCCCCGTGGCGCAGCTCGCGCCGGGCGCCCAGCGGGTCGACGGTGGCGAGCAGCCGGCCGGCGGGGCTCCACTCGTAGCGCCAGAGTGCGCCGTCCGGGTCGCGCCGGCAGACCGGGCGGCCGGCGGCGTCGTGGTCGATCTCGGTGCGCCGTCCCATGGGGGTGACGACGGCGACGACGCGGCCGCCGGCGTCGCGCTCGATGGTGGTGAGGTTGCCGAGGCCGTCGGTGACCGAGACCAGCTCGCCGTCGTCGTCGTAGCCGAACCGGTGCGACACGCCGTCGGGGTCGACGACCCGGCGGAGCAGGCCGCCCTGCACGTCGCAGCGGGTGACGGCGCCCTCGGGGTCGGTGATGCGGGCGGGGGCGCGCTCGGCGCCCTCGTAGGCGAACCGGGTGGTGGCGCCGGTGGAGGCGACGACGGCGGTGACCCGCCCCTGGTCGTCGTGCTCGAACGCGAACCACGAGCCGTCGGGCGCCTCCCGCCGGGCGAGCCGGCCACGGTCGTCCCAGCGGAGGTGGGTGGTGGTGCCGTCCCGCTCGACGATCCGCACCGGCTGACCCCACCGGTCGTAGACGCGGGTGAGCTCGTTGCCGTGCCCGTCGACCGCGCCGACCAGCCGGCCCTGGTCGTCGTGGACGTAGCTGTCGACCGGGCCGCCCTCCTCGTCGTCGGTGACGGTCAGCCGGCCGGGCAGGTAGCGGAACCGGGTGCGGCGCCCGTGGGCCGACACCTGCTCGACCACCCGGCCCTCGTCGTCGTAGCTGTTCCGCACCTCGACCACGCCGTCGGCGTCGACCACCGCCACCAGCCGCCCGGTGGCCTCGTCGAGCTCGTAGCGGCGCCGGCCCCGGGGCCCGCCGTCGACCTCGACCAGCCGGCCCTCGCCGTCGTAGCGGTAGGTGACGTGCCGCCCGTCGGAGCACAGCACCTCGTGGACGCGCTCGACGGCGAGGTCCCAGCACAGGGTGACGGTCTTCCCGCCCGCGTGGCGGATGCGGACCAGGCGGCCGTCGGGGTCGTGGTCGAACCGCACCTCGGTGCCGGGGCCGGCGTCGGCCAGGCGGGGCCGGCCGTCGGGGCCGAACACGATCCGGCTGCCGCCGTCGAGGCCGAGGAGCGCGAGGCCGTCGTCGTGGAGGGCGACCCGCCCGGGCAGGCCCGCCATGCGTAGGAACCCGGCGCCCCGGGTGCCCCGCGGGACGACCAGCTCCTGGCCGTCGGGCCCCGTCCAGTGGGCGCCGTCGGGCTCGGACCGCAGCCGCACCGACGCCCACGACGCCCATCCCGGGCCGAACGGGCCCACCAGGGTGGAGCGGCTGTTGTAGGTGCGGGCGAAGCGCAGGAGCCGCCAGAGGCCGTGGGCCTCCAGGTCGACCTCGGCCTCGACCAGGTTGCCGCTGGCCGTGTTGACCGGGTCGCCGGCCCAGCCGGCGGTGGGCGGCTCGCCCCAGGCCCGGGGGTGGTCGTAGGTGACCGACCCGCGGGGCGCGTCGAGCCCGGCGGCGTCGAGGCGAGCCTCGATCACGGCGTCGGCGAGCTGCCCGGTGCCGGCCTCGGTGAAGGCGAGGGCGATCACCGACACCCAGCGGGCGTCGGCCTCGTTCCAGGTGAGCCAGGCGCCGAGGGCGCCGATGAGCGACGAGGCGTCGAAGGAGCCCCAGGTGAGCGCGGCGGTGAAGTCGTCGTGGAGGCGCTCCAGCGTGCTCTTGCGGGTGAGGATCAGCTCGTCGAGGCCGCGGCTGGCCCCGGCCCAGGCCTCGAGGTCGGCGGGCCGGGCCGACGACACCCCGGCGGCCGCGGGGGCCGGGCTCCCGGTGTCGCCGCCACCGGTGGCGCCCGCGTCGCCGGTGCCGGTGCCCCCGGGGCCGTCGCCGTTGCCACCGGTGGGGGCGGCGGTGAGGGTCGGCAGCGGCACGGCGGCGTCGCGGGCCGCCACGCCGGGGTCGCCGATCGGGATGGCCGGGGGCTCGACGGGCGGCGGCGGGGGCGGCACGTCCTCGCCGGTGAGCAGGTCGTCGACCGCGTCGACCACGTCGCCCACCACGGGTACCGACCCGAGGAGGCCGCCACCGCCGCCGGACTGCGCCGCCTCCCACTCGCGCGCCTGGACCCGCCGGTCCTGCTCCTCCCGGGCGAGCCGGGCCAGCTCGTCGAGCCGGTCGGCGGCGTCGCGCAGCGAGGCGACGAAGCGGCCCGCGTCGCCCGCCGCGGTGGCGACCCGGGTGTCGAACTCGTCGGCGAAGCGGCCCAGCCAGGCCGCCCGCGCCGTGGCGCGGAGCGTCTCGCGCTCCGTCACCTGATCCTCGAGGGCCGTCGCCGCCGCTCGCATCTCCGCCGCGAGATCTCCCGCGGCCAACCAGTCGAACCCGACGTCCTCGTGGATCGCACCGAGCTCGGGCATGTGGCCCACCTCCGCCGTCGTGCCCAGGCGCCTCACCGCCCGAACCGCACCCGTCACCTTGCTGTCACAACCGGCTCGGTCACAGTGCCCGGCGATCGCTGCTTCCACGCCGCCGACCACGCTTCCGATCCGTCCTCCCGCAACGTAGCACGACCACCACGAAACGTGTCGAAACCGTTACGGCTCGGCGTCGGCCGACCCGGAGCGCGCGGTCCCGGAGCGTGCCGGCTGCGGCACGGGCCGGGCGCTGTGGGATGGTGTGGGCATGCGGACGAGGGCGCGGACGAGGGCGCGGACGCGGGCCTGGACGAGGGCGGCGGGGTGACCCGGCTCGGCGACTACCAGCTGCAGGTCCCGATCGGCTCGGGCTCGTCCGGCACGGTGTGGAAGGCGCTGCTCGACGGCCCGATCCCGCAGACCGTGGCGGTGAAGCGCCTGCGCGGCCCCGCCCCCGAGCCGGACGACATCGTGCGGCTGCGGCGCGAGGCGATGGTGCTGCGCGACCTCGACCACCCGCACATCGTCCGGATGATCGCCGTGCTGCCCGACGGCGACGGCCTCGCCATCTGCATGCAGTTCGCCAACGGCGGCTCGCTGGAGGCGCTGCTCGCCGAGCGGGGGCGGCTGCGGCCCGGCGAGGTGGTGGCGGTGGCGGCGCCGATCGCCGACGCCCTGGCCTCCGCGCACCGGCGCGACATCTTCCACGTCGACGTGAAGCCGGCGAACATCCTGTTCACCTCCGACGGCGAGCCGCTGCTCGGCGACTTCGGCGTCGCCCGCACGCTCGGCCGGCTCACCACGGCGCTGGGCGGCGACACCGCCACCGCCGGCACCGCCCACTACCTGGCCCCCGAGCTGCTCGACGGCGCCGCCCCCGACGCCCGGAGCGACGTCTACTCGCTGGGCGTGGTCTGCTACG
>DATCLV010000392.1:0-2254 GCA_036563745.1 Acidimicrobiales bacterium
CTCGTCCAGCCACCGGTAGAAGGCCAGGTAGTGGTGGGGCGGCGGGATGTCGGGGGCGTGGTAGGTGCCGATCGGGTCGGACCCGAAGCCCCGCGGCGGCTGGATCGTGACCAGCACGTTGCCGAGGTCGAGCCCGGGGAACACCAGCGACGTCCCCTCGGGGTCGAGGTAGACCGACCCGGGCGGCGGGCCCCACACGGCCTCGACGGGCGCCCGCGCCGCCTCGGGCAGCCCGGCGAACCACGCCTCGTACGAGGCGGCGGGCAGCGAACCGACGGCCAGCGCCGCCTCCTCGGGCGACAGCTCCGGCGTCTCGTAGGTGAGCCGGTCGGCCAGCGCGGCCATGAGCGCGTCGCCGTCGACCGGGATGCCGTCGACCCGGTACCCGGCGTCGCGCAGGGCGTGCAGCAGCCGGATGGTCGACGCCGGCGTGTCGAGCCCGACGGCGTTCCCCAGGCGGCTGCGCTTGGTCGGGTAGGCGGACAGGACGATCGCCACCCGCTTGCCGGCCTCCGGGGTGTGGCGCAGCCGGGCCAGCCGGGCGGCCAGGCCGGCGACGCGCCGCACCCGGTCGGGGTCGGTGCGGGAGGCGACGACCGGCGTGCCGAGCGTGCCGCCGTCGTCGACGGTCTCCTTGAACGAGAAGGCAGGGCCGATGATCCGGCCGTCGAACTCGGGGATGGCGACCCCGGTGGCGACGTCGAGCGGCGTCAGCCCGGCCTCGTCGTCGGCCCACTCGACCCTGGGCCGGTTGCACGACGGCGCCTGCAGCACGGGGACGCCGAGCGCGGCCAGCTCGCCGGCGTCCCACGCCTCGTCGGGCGACAGGGTGGCGGCCGTGCCCCCGGAACCGGTCGACCCCATGGCCAGCACGCACGTGACCAGGGCGTCGACCCCCTCGGCGCGCAGCAGGTCGAGGGCGGGGACCCGGCTGGTCCCGTCGTCGGCCCGCTCGGGCCGCAGCGAGTAGCAGTAGACCGGCACCGGCTCGACCCCGGCGGCGTCGAGGCCGGCGCACAGGTCGTCGACGAACTGGGTGTTCCCGGCGAGCAGGTGCGCCCGGTAGAAGACGACGCCGACCTTCGGCCGCCCGTCCGGGGCGTCACCGGAAGACTGGGCGGCGGCCGTGGTCGCCGACCGCCCGCGCCACTCGTAGCGGCCCGTCATCGGGACCGGCGTGGGCGGGTCGAAGCCGAAGCCGTGGAACAGGACGGTGTCGGCGACGAACCGGAGCAGCTGCTCGACGTTGTCGGGGCCGCCGGCGGCGAGGTAGCGGTGGGCCTCGGTGGCGATGCCGGTGGTGACCGTGGACCGCGCCGCCATCTCGGGGTCGGGGGTGGCCTCGCCGCCCACGGCGACGAACGGCACGCCGGCCTCGACGCACGCCGCCCGCAGCCGGTCGAACGGCGCCTCCCACGCCGACCGCCCGCCCAGCAGGCGGATCACCACGGCGTCGACGCCGTCGATCGGCGGGGCATCGGTGCGCGTCGCCGGGTTGGCCGCCCGTACCTCGGGGAACCCGGCGGGCAGGCGGTGCAGGATCGTCCGCAGCGCCAGCAGCTCGGTGTCGGCGTTGCTGAGGAGCAGGATCACGGGGTGGGGTCCTCCGGGTGTCGGCCCGCGTCGTCGCCCGCCGGGGTGCCGGTCGGTGCGCCCGCCGGGCTGGCGACCGCCGGCTGCGCCGCCGACGAGATGATCGCCGCCAGCCGGTCGAGATCGAGGTGGGCCTCGAGCGCGTCGGCCACCGCGTCGAGGCGGGCCATCCGGGTGGCGGCGAAGCCGACCTCGCCGGGCGCCCAGCGCTTGCCCGCCAGCTTGGCGACGTGGGCGAGCAGGGCGGCGCGGAACCCGTCGTCCTCGAACACGGCGTGGAGCGTGGTGCCGCACAGCCGCCCCGAGCGCCAGCCGAGCGGCGACCCGTCGTCGGCCACCAGCCACGCCGGCAGGGCGGGGTCGGCGGCCCGGACCCGCCCGTGGTGGATGCGGTAGCCGGCCACCCGCTGCCCGGCGCCGGGGCCGTCGACGGCGCGACCGGCGGGGCGGTCGAGCACCTTGTCGCCGCCGAACGAGCTGGTGACCGGCAGCCACCCCAGTCCGGGCTCGGTGGCCGCCGGGCCCTCGACGCCGTCGGGGTCGGCGATGGCGTCGCCCAGCATCTGGAGCCCGGCGCAGATGGCGACGACGGGCGCGTCGAGGCGGGCGACCGCGTCGGCCAGGCCGGTCGACCGGAACCACGCCAGGTCGGCCCGGGTGG
>DATCLV010000354.1:0-6474 GCA_036563745.1 Acidimicrobiales bacterium
GGTGTGCGCCATGACTCGCAGGACACGGCCTAGGGTCGGGGGGTGGCTTCCGACCCGATCCTGCTGATCGACGGCAACTCCCTCACCTACCGCGCGTTCTTCGCCCTGCCGACCGACCTGGCCACCGCATCGGGCCAGGTCACCAACGCCGTGTACGGGTTCACGTCGATGCTGGTGAACCTGCTGCGCGACCACGGCTCGCACCGGATCGCGGTGGCCTTCGACCGTCCCGAGCCCACGTTCCGCCACGAGAAGGTCGCCACCTACAAGGCGAACCGCGACGCCGCGCCCGACATCCTGCGCCAGCAGATGGGCCTGGTGCGCCAGGTGCTGGAGAGCCTCGGCATCCCGATCCTCGAGAAGCCCGGCTACGAGGCCGACGACATCCTGGCCACGCTGGCCACCCAGGCCCGTGACAAGGGCCTGGACGCGCTGGTGGTCACCGGCGACCGCGACACCTACCAGCTGGTCGAGGACCCGCACATCAAGGTGCTGTACAACCGGCGCGGGGTGTCCGACTACGTCACCTACGACGAGAAGGGCATCGAGGAGCGGACGGGCGTGAAGCCGTCGGCCTACGTGCAGTACGCGGCGCTCCGGGGCGACCCGTCCGACAACCTGCCCGGCGTGCCGGGGGTGGGGGAGAAGACGGCGGCGAAGCTGGTCAACACCTACGGCGACATCGACGGCATCTTCGCCAACCTCGACGCCCAGTCGCCGAAGCTGCGGCAGAACCTGGCGGAGCACGAGGAGCAGGTCCGCCAGAACGCCGAGGTCATGCAGCTGATCTGCGACGTGCCGCTCGACGTTTCGGTCGACGAGCTGGTGCGCTCGACGATCGACAAGGAGGAGCTGCGGCGGCTCTTCGACTTCCTCGAGTTCCACAGCCTGGGCGACCGGCTGACCGAGGCGCTGGGCGACGAGATCGCCGGGCTCGCCTCGGGCGTCGACATCACCGTGCTGGAGGCCGAGCTCACCGAGCTGGCGACCCCCGAGGAGGCGGTGAAGGTGCTGGGCGACCTGCGCCAGGCGCCGACGGGCCCCGACGGGCTGCCGGTGCCCCTGGCGGTGGCGCCCGCCTGGGAGGGCGCGGAGGGCCGCTCGCCGCTGCTCGGCATCGCCTTCGTGCGCGACGCCGAGTCGGGCGACGTGGTGTGGCTGCCGGCCGGGCTGGTCGACGACGAGATCGTGCGCCACGCCCTGGTCGAGCTGCTCGGCCGCCCCCACGCGCCCGAGCCGCTCCCGACGGTCACGGGCGACGGGGAGATCGTCGACGACACGTCGCCGACGTCGGAGGCGACGACGTCGACCCCGGCCACCGGGCGCGGCGCGGTCACGACGTCCCGCCCGATCGCCGCCCACCAGGTGAAGGCGCTGATGCGCTGGCTGCTCGACCACGGCGTCGACATGACCGCGCTCGGGCTCGACACGGCCATCGCCGCCTACCTGATCGACCCCGCCGAGGCCCGCTACCTGCTCGAGGAGCTGGTGGTGCGCTACGCCCACGCCAAGCTCCCCGAGGGCGGGAGCGCGGCGGCGTCGGGCCAGCTCGACCTCGACGGCGACGCGGTGGGCCCGGCACAGCAGGCCGGGCGCGCGGCGCTGGCGGTCGACCGCCTGGTCGGGCCGCTGACGGCGTCGCTGGAGGCCCAGCACCTGCGCGACCTCGACGACCAGATCGAGACCCCGCTCATCCGGGTCCTGGCCCGCATGGAGCACGTCGGGGTGGGCGTCGACGTCGCCGAGCTGCGCCGGCTCCGCGACCACCTGGTCAGCGAGTGCGACCGGTTCCGGGCGCTGATCTACGAGGACGCCGGCAAGGAGTTCAACGTCAACTCCACGCTGCAGCTCCGGGAGATCCTGTTCGACCAGCTGGGCCTGACGCCCCAGAAGAAGACGAAGACCGGCTACTCCACCGACGCCTCGTCGCTGGAGAAGCTGGTGGGGCAGCACCCGATCGTCGAGCACCTGCTCAGCTACCGCGAGGTCGAGAAGCTCCGGTCGACCTACGGCGACGGGCTGCTGGCCGAGGTGGGCCCCGACGGGCGGATCCACGCCACGTTCAACCAGACGGTGGCCCGCACCGGGCGGCTGTCGTCCGACGCCCCGAACCTGCACAACATCCCGGTGCGGTCGGAGCTGGGGCGCGAGTTCCGCAAGGCGTTCGTGCCGGCCGAGGGCTACGAGCTGCTGGTCGCCGACTACAACCAGATCGAGCTGCGCTGCATCGCCCACCTGGCCGAGGACCCGGGGCTGATCGAGTCGTTCACGTCGGGCCGCGACATCCACAACGAGACGGCGTCCCGCGTGTTCGGTGTGGCGCCCGAGGACGTGACCATCGACCAGCGGTCGAAGGCGAAGATGGTGTCCTACGGCCTGGCCTACGGCATGGAGGCCTACGGGCTGGGGCAGCGGCTCAACATCCCGACCGAGGACGCGGCCGTCATCCTCAACGCCTACTTCGAGGCGTTCCCGTCGGTGAAGGCCTACATGGAGCGCACGGTTCGGGAGGCCCGGGAGCGGGGCTACACCGAGACCCTGTTCGGGCGGCGCCGGCCGATCCCCGAGCTGTCGTCGTCGAACTTCCGCATCCGCCAGGCCGGCGAGCGCCAGGCGATGAACGCCGGCATCCAGGGCCTGGCCGCCGACATCTTCAAGGTGGCGCTGGTGCGGCTCGACCAGGAGCTGGAGACCCGGGGGCTGGAGAGCCGCCTGATCCTGCAGGTGCACGACGAGGTGCTGGTCGAGGTCCGGCCGGCCGAGCACGACGAGGTGGCCCGGGTGGTCCTGGACGCCATGTCGGGCGCGGTCGACCTGCTGGTGCCGCTGGAGGTCAACCTGGCGTTCGGGCCCAGCTGGGCGGAAGCCAAGCCGTCGTAGAACACTCCGGTCCGTGACCGACCACTGGTTCGAGCCGGTCGCCGACCACCTCGGCGGCGCCTACCTGCGCTACTCGTTCACCAAGGGCACGGCCCAGGAGGTCGGGTTCCTGCTCGACGAGCTGGGCCTGCGCCCCGGCGACCGGCTGCTCGACGTGGGCTGCGGCCCCGGCCGCCACGCCTACGCCTTCGCCGAGGCGGGGGTCGAGGTGGTGGGGGTCGACATCAGCCAGCGGTTCGTCGACCTGGCCGCGGCGTCCGCGCCGCCGGGCACGTCGTTCCGCCGCCTCGACGCCCGGGCGCTGCCGTTCGACGCCGAGTTCGACGCCGCCATCTCGCTGTGCCAGGGGGCGTTCGGGCTGGCCGGCGGGCCGGGCGCCCCGCTGGACGCCGACGCCGACGTGCTGGCCGGGATCGGCCGGGCGCTGCGGCCCGGCGGGGTCGCCGCGGTGTCGGCGTTCTCCGCCTACTTCCAGGTGCGCTATCTCGAGGAGACCGACATGTTCGACGCCGGGGCCGGAGTGAACCACGAGCGCACGGAGGTGCGCGACGAGGAGGGGCGACCGACCGAGGTCGACCTGTGGACCACGTGCTTCACGCCCCGGGAGCTGCGGCTGCTGGCCGAGCGGTCGGGGCTGCGCACCCGGGCGATCTGGTCGGTGTCGCCGGGCGCCTACGCCCGGAACGCCCCGACGGTCGAGACGCACGAGTTCCTGCTCGTGGCGGAGCGCCCCTGATGGGCACCGTCGTCGTCACGGGCGTGGCCGGCGGCATCGGCGCGGCGACCGCGTCCCGCCTGGTCGGCACCGGTCACCGGGTCATCGGGGTCGACGTGCCGGGCTCCGGGGCCGACATCGAGGCCGACCTCGCCACCCCCGAGGGGCGGGTGGCGATGGTCGAGGCGGTGACCACGTCGTCGGCGGGGGCGATCGACGGGCTCGTGGCCGGCGCCGGCGTGCAGGGGAAGCCGGGCGACCTCACGGTCTCGGTCAACTACTTCGGCGCCGTGGCCACGCTGGAGGGCCTGCGCCCGCTGCTGGCCCGGGGGCGGCACGCGTCGGCCGTGGCGATCGCCTCCAACTCGGCGACCACCCAGCCGGGCGTGCCGGTCGAGCTGGCCGAGGCGTGCCTGGCCGGCGACGAGGCCGAGGCCCGGCGCCTGGCCGCCCCCGACGAGCTGGGCCTCGGCGCCTACGCGGCGTCGAAGCTGGCCCTGGCCCGGTGGGTGCGCCGGCAGGCGCCCGGGGACGACTGGATCCGGGAGGGCATCCGGCTCAACGCGATCGCCCCCGGCTTCATCGACACGCCGATGACCGAGGGGATCGGCGACATGGTGTTCGGCCTCGGCGACATCTACCCGATGCCGATGGGGCGCCCGGGGACGGCGGCCGAGATGGCGGCGCTGCTCACGTTCCTGCTGAGCCCGGACGCCGGGTTCTTCTGCGGGTCGGTGCTCACGGTCGACGGCGGCACGGAGGCCGCGCTCCGCCCGGACGCCTGGCCGACGACGCTCTGAGCGCACGCGCCGGTCGGCGAAATCGGGTGATCTTTGGGGGCTGTGGCCCCAAAGATCACCCGATTTCGCTGAGAACGCTCAGTCCTCCGGGCGCCACTGCCACGACTCGACGTCGGGGTGCGACAGGGCGCTGGCCACGGCCACCATCCGGTCGTCGTCGGTGCTGACGATGGCCCGGAACTCGTGGTCGAGGTGGCCGGTCAGCTCCTCCTGCGTGGTGGGCTCCCAGCCGTCGGCGCCGCTCTCGCCGGCGGCCACCCAGGCCATCGGCGTCCGGTCGCTGTCGGGCCGCAGGGCGCCGCCGACCACGACGAGCCGGTCGTCGGGGCTCAGCGTGGCGCTGGTGAGGTGCAGGCGCTCGACCTCGTCGGCGGACTGGGCCTCGATCGTGCCCTCGTCGACGAGGTCGTCGCCGGTGAGGCGCTGGATGGTGGCGGCGGTGGCGTTCCAGGGCACCGAGTCCTCGTCGCTCAGCCAGCCGATCGCCACGCTGCCGGCGTCGAGCGGCGCCAGCAGGCCCACGGCCCCGGCGGCCTCGGGCAGCTCGTCGGACCCGACCGCCTCCCACTCGCCGCCGTCCTCGGAGGTCCACAGGTGCGGGGCGCCCTCCTCGGTCACGGCGGCGAGGACCAGGCGCTCGCCGTCGCCCACCACCCGCAGGCTGGCGAGGTCGGCCTGCGACCCGAAGCCCAGGTCCTCCCCGTCGACGCCGGACTGCCAGGCGTCGTCGTCGCCCGACCGCCACCACAGCACCGGCTCGCCGTCGTAGAGCGCGGCCACCACCAGCACGTCGTCCGAGCGGCCGGTGCTGACCGACGCCGGCGGCGCGGTGACCTCGGCGGGCGGCGTGAGCGGCTGGCCGGGCTCGACCTCGTCGGTGGCGTCGAGGCCGGACTCCCCGTGCCAGGCGAGCAGCCCGGTGTTGGCGCCCTGGGGCTGGTCGCGGGTCACGGCGACCGCGCTCCAGCCGTCCCGGTCGACGGCGACGGCCACGGGGATGAGCACGGGGCCGTCGGGGGAGGGGAGCTCGACGTCGGTGGGGTCGCCGCCGTCGCGGATCTCCCAGTAGGACAGCCGGTCGGCGTCGCTCGCGCTCCGGTTGAGCCAGGCGACGGCGTCGACGCCGTTGCCGGCCGCGACCTGGTCGAAGTCGAACGACGCGCGCTGCTCCCACTTGTCGATGCGCTCCCAGCTGCCCTCGACCACCAGCGAGCTCTTCGACTCCGACGCGCACGCGCCGGCGGTCAGCGCCAGCGCGACCCCGACCCCGACGGCCAGCACGCTCCTGCCGGCACCCGGCGCCCTCCTGCGGTCCATCCGACCCCCTCGACTCGGCGCCCGGTACGGCGCCCTTCCCAGCGTTGCGAACGCGGCGCACCGGTGGCGACCCCGGCAAGCCGTCGCACGAAGATAGGCGACGCAGCGTGAGGCGCCGCAGCCACGATCGTGCCCCCACGCCGCGGCGGGTGGTCGTGCGCACGCCGGGGAGACACGGGCTTCGTCGATGTCTCCCGGGGGCTGCTACAGTCGGCTTTCCCTGCCCGCGCCCCGGCCTCGGTCGGAGCACCCGGGCGCTCCGCTCCCCTCGGGGAACGGGACCACACGCCGCCGCCGTCCCGCATGGCGGGGGCTCAACGCAACGCCCCCTACGAAAGCCGAACCAGTCCGTGTCCGACGTCCAAAGTCCCGAAGCAACTGGCGCCACCGCCGCCCCGAGCCCCGAAGGTTCGGACGACTACACGCCCCGCGAGATCGCGGTCGACGATCTCGGCGGAAGCTTCGCCGACGCGATCGACGCGACTCTGGTCACCGTCGAGGACGGCGCCATCGTCACCGGGACGGTCGTCCGTGTCGACCGTGACGAGGTCCTGCTCGACATCGGCTACAAGTCGGAGGGCGTGATCCCCAGCCGTGAGCTGTCGATCCGCAACGACGTCGACCCGTCCGAGGTCGTGTCGCTGGGCGAGCAGCTCGAAGCCCTGGTCCTCACCAAGGAGGACAAGGACGGCCGCCTGGTCCTCTCGAAGAAGCGGGCCCAGTACGAGCGCGCCTGGGGCGACATCGAGCGCATCAAGGAAA
>DATCLV010000358.1:0-3064 GCA_036563745.1 Acidimicrobiales bacterium
CGACTGGGTGGTGCTCGCCCCGCCGCCGGTCGTGCTCGACGCCGAGGCCGACCGCACCGGCGTCTACCGGACCGGCACCGACACCCTGCTGGCGCCGGCCGAACCCGTCGGGGCGGCCGGCGAGACCGGGCGCGACGCCGCGTTCTCCTACGCCGACCTGGCCGTGGCGCTGGTCGACGAGGCCGAGGCGCCACGGCACCACCGGGCCCTGGTGGCCGTCGGCTGAGGCGGCCGTACCGTGCCGGTCGTGACCCGACCGCTCGACCCCGACATGTTCCATCCGGCGTGCCCGTCGGGGGACGCGCCGCTGCAGGTGGGCGACAAGTGGACGCCGCTGATCCTCCTGTGCCTGGAGGACGGGCCCCGGCGGTTCTCGGAGCTGCGGGTGCCGCTGCGGAGCGTCACCCCGAAGGTCCTCACCGAGACCCTGCGGCGCCTGGAGCGGGACGGGTTCGTCACCCGCACGACGTACCCGGAGATCCCGCCCCGGGTGGAGTACGCGCTGACCGACCTCGGCCGCACCCTGCTCGGCCCGCTGGCCGTGGCCCGGGCCTGGTGCGAGGACCACCTCCCCGAGGTCCACGCCGCCCGCCACCGCGCCACGGCCGACTGACCCCGAGGCCGACGGGACCGCGGGCCGTGGCCATCAGGCGGCCTCCCACACGAAGCCGTGGGGCTCTCGATCGTGACGTGGTCCAAGTCGGACATGGGTCCATGTCGGACGGGGAAATGAGAGCAGTACTCTCAGTTCGATGTCGCCCGCCAGCGCGCCCCGCCGAGACCAGGCCCGCACCCGCCTGGCGCGGGCGGCGGTCGTCGAGGCGGCGCGGGCGCTGTTCCTCGAGCGGGGGTACGCGGCCACCACCATCGACGTCGTCAGCGACCGCTCCGGCGTGCCGGCCTCGACCGTGTACCGGCTGTTCTCCTCCAAGGCCGGGATCCTGCAGGCGCTCCTCGACGTGTCGATCGCCGGCGACGACGAGCCCGTGCCGCTCGCCGAGCGCCCGCACGTGCAGGCGCTCCTCGCCGACCCCGACCCGGAGCGGCAGCTCGCAGGGCTCGCCGCCGTCGTCGTCGACGTCAACGCCCGCACGGCACCGATCCACCGGCTGCTGGTCGGGGCGGCCGGGGCCGACCCCGTCGCCGGACAGCTGCTCGACGACATCGACCGTCGGCGGCAGGAGGGCCAGGGCCGGGTCGCCCGCTCGCTGGCCCGGGCCGGTGCCCTGCGCCCGGACCTCGACGAGCGCACCGCCGCCGACGTCATCCACGCGCTGGCGTCGCCCGAGGTCTACCGGCTCCTGGTCGTCGTCCGGGGCTGGACGCCGGCGCGCTACGAGCGCTGGCTCACGGCCACGCTGGTCGACCAGCTCCTCCCCCGCCCCTAGGGATGGCGGGACGGTGACCTCGCGGCGGCCGGCGCCGTACGCAGGTACTTTTCCGCCGTGTCGCTGGCCCCTTCCCCCGGAGCGTGATGGACGCGGTCGCCGTCGTCGACGCGCTCGCGGGCGGAGTGCTGGTGGCGGTGGCGGCCGCGACGCTCCGGTCGCGGCGGCGCCGGTTCGGGGTCGTGGCCGTCGGCGCGGCGCTCGCCTGGTGCGTGGCCGGGGTCGCCGGGCCGCTCGTCTACCTCCACCGCCCGCTGCTCGCCCACGCCGCGCTGGCCTACCCCAGCGGCCGCCTGGGCACCCCGGCGGCGCGGGCCGTGGTGGGGTGCGCGTGGCTGGGGGCGCTGGTCCTCCCGGTCGGTCGCGCCCCGGTGGTGACCCTGGTCCTGGGCGCCGGGCTGCTGGTGGCGGCGTGGTGGCCCGGGGCGCCGACCGGGCTGCGGACCGGGCTGCGGACCGACGACCTCGGGGCGCCGGTGCGCCGCCGGGTCGCGCTGGTGCTGGCCGTGGCGTTCGCCGGGCCGGCCGCCGTCCGCCTGGGGGACCCGGTGACCCCGCTCGCGGACGCGGTGACCGTGGGCCACGCGCTGGCGGTCGCCGTCGCCGGGGCGCTGCTGCTGGTGGCCGCCCTGCTGCGGGTCGGCGGGCCCGCCGACGCGGCCGACGCGGTGGTGGAGCTGGCCGCCCGGCGGGCACCGGTGGTCGAGGCCGTGCTGGCCGACGCGCGGATGACCGACGTGCGGGCGGGCGACATCGACGCCGCGGGGGTCGGCGCCGGCGAGCGGGTGGCGGCGATCGACGATCCGGGCGTCCGGGACGCGCTCGGGCGGGCCACCGAGCTGCTGGCCCGCAACTCGGCGCTGCAGGCCGACCTGGAGGCGCAGGTCGCCAAGGTGCGGGCGTCCCGCCGCCGGCTGGTCGAGGTGGTCGACGTGGAGCGCCGCCGCATGGAGCGGCGGCTGCTGACCGGTCCCGGGCGGCTGCTCGACGAGCTGGAGGGCGAGCTCGCGGCGCTCGCCGACCTGGTCCCCGGCGACGGGAGGACACGGGTGGCCCGGCTGCAGGGGGAGATCGCCGGCCTGCGGGACGACCTCGCCCGCCTCGGCCGCGGCCTGCCGCCGGCCCGGCTCGCCGACGACGGCCTCCGCGCCGCGCTGGACGACCTGGCGGCACGGGCGCCGGTCCCGGCGACCGTGGCCGCCCCCGACCGCCGGTTCCCGGCCGTGGTCGAGGCCACCCTGTGGTACGTGTGCGCCGAGGCCCTGGCCAACGTCGGCAAGCACGCCGGGGCGCGGTCGGTGCGGGTCGCGGTCGAGGTCGACGGGGCCTGGGCGCTGGCGGAGGTGGTCGACGACGGGGTCGGCGGCACGCGCCTGGTCGAGGGTCGAGGCCTGGCCGGGCTGCACGACCGGCTCGACGCGGTCGGCGGGCGCCTGGACGTGGGCGACGGACCGGACGGCGGCACCTGCGTCCGGGCGTGGGTGCCGGTGGCATGAGCGCCGGGGACCGCGCCCGGCTCGGGGGGCCGGTGGTCGCCGTGGCGATCGCGGCGGCCGTGGTCGCCGCGTCGACGGCGATGCTGCGGGCCAACCCCTACACCACCGTCCTCGGCCGGGACGGGAGCGGCTGGCTGTGGCCGCCGGCGACGGCGGCGCTGCTCCTCGCCGGGGCCGTCC
>DATCLV010000394.1:0-4113 GCA_036563745.1 Acidimicrobiales bacterium
ATCGTCCACGCCCTCACCACGCTCGACACCGACCGGGGCGGTCGGCCCCGGCGGCGGATCGACCGCCCCCTCGGTGCCCGCATCGCCAAGGCGGTGGAGCAGGCGGGGATCAGGGAGCGGACGAGCCGTCGGCGGTTCGGCGACTACCGGATCGTCCAGCTGCTCGACGACGTCGAGGCCGACCGCGACACGGGCGTGGCCTATCAGGACTTCCTGGTCGAGCACGTCAACGTGAAGCGGGTCCAGCGGCGCCTGCGGCTGTACCCGCTGGAACAGAACGCGACCGGCGAGCAGCGCGAGGTGGCGGCCCGGGCGGCCAAGCGCGAGTTCGAGTACCTGTTCCCCCTCGACCACCCAGGGGTCCTCGCTCCCCGCGAGTACCTCGAGCACGAGCGGGGACCGTGCCTGCTGTTCGACGCCGATCCGGCCGCCCAGCGGCTCGACCGCTGGGTGGCGAGCGGGCGCCACGAGCGCTACGACGTCTCGGTCCGCATCGAGATGGTGCGGGCCTTGGCCGAGGCGCTCGCCCACGCCCACCGCCGCGGCGTGTACCACCGGGCCCTGTCCCCGTCGGCCGTGCTGGTCACCGAGGAGGGCGCAGGGCCCGAGAGGAGCGGTGGGCCCGAGCCCGAGGCCGCGGAGGCGGCCGAGACCACCGACGCCCCACTGCCAGCCGGCCGGCTGCGGACGACGATCACCAACTGGCACGCCGGGGCACGCGTCGGGACCGGCGACGTGACCGGGTCGTTCACCGGGACCGAACACGTCGAGGCGCTCTCCGGCGGCGATGCCGCCCTCTACCGGGCGCCCGAGCACCTCCAGCCGCTGGCCGACCCGGCCCGGCTCGACATCTTCAGCCTGGGCTGCCTGGCGTGCTTCCTGTTCACGGGGGCGCCGCCGGCCGCCACGCCCGGGAAGCTGGACGAGATGCTGCGCACCACCGGCTACGTGGCGGCCGAGGCGGCGGGCGAGGCGGTGGACGAGGCGCTGGCCCTGTTCGTGGCCGACCTGACCGACAAGGACCCGGCCCGCCGCCCGGAGTCGATGGACGTCGTGCTGGCCCGCCTCGACGAGATCGAGGAGGAGTGGACCGCCCCCGACCCGGCGTTCGACGAGCCCCACGTGACGGCGGCCCGCCGGGGGGCGACGCTGGCCGAGGGTCGGTTCGAGGTGCTGGGGCGCCTCGGCATGGGCTCGACGGCGTTCGCGCTGCTGGTGCGGGACAGGCACGAGGACGGCCGCGTGGCGGTGCTGAAGGTGGCGCGCATGCCCGACCTGAACGGCCGCATCGAGAGCGAGGCGGCGGCGCTGGCCCAGCTACGCCACCCGAGCATCGTCCAGATGTTCGCGGGGCCGCTCGAGCTCGACGGCCACGCAGCGCTGCTCTTGTCGTACGCCGGCCCCAAGGTCGAGGCGGGGCGCAACGGGCCCGAGGAGGGCGACGCCGCCGACTGGGAGGGCCGCACGCTGGCGTCCCGGATCGGCGAGCCCCTCGGAGCCGAGCTGGCCGAGCGCTTCGGCCAGGACCTGCTCGAGGCTCTGCGCCACCTCGAGGACATGGGCGTGGCCCACCGGGACATCAAGCCCGAGAACCTGGGCGTCGCCCCCCACGGCGACAAGGACGAGCTGCACCTGGTGCTATTCGACTTCAGCCTGGCGGGGGCACCGATCGACCGGGTCGATGCCGGCACGGCCGGCTACCTCGACCCGTTCCTGCGCCGGCCCGAGCGCCAGCGGTGGGACGTGGCGGCCGAGCGCTACGCCGCCGCCGTGGTCCTGTACGAGATGTGCACGGGCTCCAAGCCGGTGTACGGCGATGGCACTGCCGACCCGGTGCTGACCGACGCCCCGCTGACGATCGACCGGGCACTGTTCGAGCCGAGCGTGGCCGACGGGCTGGCCGGGTTCTTCGAGCGGGCGCTGGCCCCGGACGCGGCCGAGCGCTACGGCACGGCGGACGACATGCTCTGGGCCTGGCGCGAGGCGTTCCGGGCGGCCAGCCGGCCGTCGTCGGCCTCGGGTCGGCCCGACGAGGAGGCCGCCGAGTTCTCCGTGCCGCCCGGCACGACCCGCACCACGCCCCTCGCCGGCCTGCCCCTGTCGAACCGGGCGGTGAACGCCCTGGAGCGGCACGACATCCTCACGGTCGGCGACCTGCTCGAGACGCCGCTCAACCGCCTGTCGCAGATGCGCGGCGTGGGGGCGCTGACCCGCCGGGAGCTGGTGGGGGCGGTGGCGCAGCTTCGGGAGGCGATGGCCGAGCGGGGCGACGTCGCCGCCGACGCGCCGCTCACCGTCGCGGCCGAGCTGCTGGTCCCGCGGGTGGCCCGGGCCGAGGGCGTGCGGGCCGACCTGATCCGCCGCTACCTGGGGCTCGAGGGCGACACCGCCCGCTGGCCCGGCCAGCCCGAGCTGGCCGAGGCGGCCGGGGTGTCCCGGGCCCGGGTGTCGCAGGTGCTGGCCTCGGCCCGGGGCCGGTGGTCGAAGCAGCCCCCGATCACGGCGCTGCGGGCCTGGCTGGCCGACGAGCTGGCCGCCGTCGGCGACGTGGCGTCGCTGGCGCAGCTGGTCGACCGCCTCGAACGCAGCCGCGAGCACGAGGCGTCCGGCGACGACGCCGACGGCGAGGCGCGGCACCGGGCGGCAACCGCCCTGGTGCGGGCGGCGCTGGCGGTCGAAGCCGACCGGACCTCCCCCCGCTGGGTCCGCCGCGTGATCGACGACACCGCGGTGGTCGTGGCCCGGCACGGCGACGACGGCGGTGACGGCAACCAGCTCGCTGACTACGCGGTCGCCCTGGCGGCCCGGACCGGCGAGCTGATCGAGACCACGGCGCTGGTGCCCCGGGGCGAGCTGGTGGCGGCGCTGCGGGAGATCGAGCCGCCCGAAGGCGCCCGCCCACTCGCCGACGCCCACCTCGCCGAGCTGGCCGGCTCGCTGTGCCGGAACGCGGCTGTCAACAGCCGCCTCGAGCTCTACCGTCGGGGCTTGCCGGCCGAGGACGCCCTGCGGGCGGCCCGCCGGGCCTTCGTCGCCACCACCGGCATCACCGCGGACGACATCGCAGCCAAGGTGCGGGCCCGATTCCCGGAGGCCGAGGCCCTGCCGGGCCGCCCCCGGCTCGACGGCCTGCTCGGCCGCGCCGGGCTGGCGCTGCGCTTCGACCCCGGCGCCGGCCAGTACGTACCCCCGGCGGCGCCGACCCCGGAGTCGTCGGGCCAATCGCTGTCGCGCTACGGCACCGCCACCCCCGGCCCGCCAGTGACGCCGGTCGAGGTCGACGAGGCCGCCGAGTTCGAGGCGCGGCTGACGCGGGCGGTCGACTCCGGCGGCCTGCTGGTCCTGGTCACCGACGCACGCCACCTCGACCGGGCGGCGGCCGAGCTCGCCGGGCGCCTACCGGTGACGCTGGTCGACGTCGACGAGTGGCTGATCGCCGAGGTCGAGCGGCTGACCGCCGGCGGCCGCCCGTCGTGGCAGCTCGTGGTCGAGGCCGACGCCGCCGGCCCCGGCTCGGTGCCGTGGCAGAACCTGACCCGGCTGCTCGACCGGGCGCTGGCCGGCTTCACCGACCGGCTCGCCGCCACCGCCGGCACGGTCGTGCTCACCCGCTGCGGGCTGCTGGCCCGCTACGACCGGCTCGACGCGGTGGCGACCTGGCGCGACCTGCTGCACCGGGGCGGTACCCCCCTCCAAGCCCTGTGGATGCTGGTCGCCACCCTGGGCGCCAGCGACGTTCCCCTCCTCGACGGCAAGGCGGTACCCGTGCTCACCCGTAACGAATGGACGCGCATCCCGGCGGACTGGCTGCGCAACGTGCACCGGGCGGGGGTGGCCCGATGATCGCGCGCGAGGCCCTGACGGCCGAGCTGCGGGCGCAGGTCGCGACGCTGATCGACGACCTGCGTCAGCGGGCCGACACGGTGGACGAGGTCCGCACGGTGGTCGAGCGGGAGTGGCAGTCCGCGTCCGAGGCGGGCCGGACGGCCCACGAGCTGACCGTCTGGCGCGAGGACCTGCTCGCCCAGGTGGCGGTGGCCTGGGTGCTGGGGACCGTGTTCCTGCGGTTCTGCGAAGACAACGGCCTCTTGCGCGAGCCGGTGCTGTCGGGCC
>DATCLV010000376.1:0-8735 GCA_036563745.1 Acidimicrobiales bacterium
CAGTCGCGCAGCTTGTAGGTGACCGTCGCCTCGCCGTAGCCGTTGGCCTCCAGCCACTCGTTGATGCGGCGCTTGGCGTCGGCGACGCCCAGCCCGTCGAGGAAGCCGCTGTTGATGGCCGGACCCTCGCCGACGTAGGCCTTGCCGTCGAAGCCCTCCGGCGGCTGCACCGTGCGGATGATCGGCAGGCCGAAGACCTCGGCGAACTCCCAGTCGCGCTCGTCCTGGCCGGGCACGGCCATGATCGCCCCGGTGCCGTAGCCCATCAGCACGTAGTCGGCGATGAACACCGGGATCTCCGCACCGTTGGTGGGGTTGGTGGCGTAGGCCCCGGTGAAGACGCCCGTCTTCTCCCGGGACTCCACCTGGCGCTCGACGTCGCTCCGCCGGCTCGCCTGCAGGCGGTAGGCGGCGATCGCCTCGGCCGGTGTGGCGTGGCCACCGGTCCACCTGGGGTTGGTGCCCTCGGGCCAGGCGTCGGCGGCGATGTCGTCGACCAGCGGGTGCTCCGGCGCCAACACCATGTAGGTGGCGCCGAACAGGGTGTCGGGCCGGGTGGTGAAGACCTCGATGGCGAGCTCGCCCGCGCCGCCCTCGTCGGCCTCCGACCGGCCGCGCACCGGGAACCGGACGTTGGCGCCCTCCGACCGGCCGATCCAGTTCCGCTGCATCAGCTTGACCTTCTCGGGCCAGTCGAGCCGGTCGAGGTCGTCGAGCAGCCGGTCGGCGTAGGCCGTGATGCGCATCATCCACTGCTTCAGCGGCCGGCGGAACACCGGGAAGTTGCCGCGCTCGCTGCGGCCGTCGACGGTGACCTCCTCGTTGGCCAGCACCGTGCCCAGGCCCGGGCACCAGTTGACCGGGGCCTCGTGGAGGTAGGCGAGGCGGTGGTTGTCGACGACGACCCGGCGCTCGGTGGCCGACAGCTCCGCCCACGGGCGGCCGTAGGGGTTGGTGCCCTCGCCGGGCTCGCGGCTGCCGGCGTCGAGCTCGGCGATCAGCTCGGCGATCGGGCGGGCCTTGTCGGCGTCGGTGTCGTACCAGGAGTTGTAGATCTGCAGGAAGATCCACTGCGTCCACCGGTAGTACGACGGGTCGGTGGTGACGATCGACCGGCGCTCGTCGTGACCCAGGCCCAGCCGGCGCAGCTGCCGGCGCATGTTGGCGACGTTGGCCTCGGTGGTGATGCGCGGGTGCTGGCCGTGCTCGACCGCGTACTGCTCGGCGGGGAGGCCGAACGCGTCGAAGCCCATGCTGTGCAGGACGTTGAAGCCCAGCATGCGCTTGTAGCGGGCGTAGACGTCGGTCCCGATGTAGCCGAGCGGGTGCCCCACGTGGAGCCCCGAGCCGCTCGGGTAGGGGAACATGTCGAGCACGTAGAGCTTCGGGCTGTCGCGGAGGTCGTCGAAGCCCTTGCTGAGGTCGCCGATGGGGTTGGGCGCGTGGAACGTGCCCTCCTGCTCCCAGCGCGCTTGCCACTTCGTCTCGATCTGCTCGGCGAGCGCGGCGGTGTAACGGAACGGAGGTGTGTCGGATGTGGCGGTTGCAGGAGTCCGGCCCTGATCGGCATTGGCCATGGTGACGCACAGTACCGGCTGGCTGTGACACTCAAGAGCGTCGAGGGCCGGTCGAGGGCCGGTCGCCGCCATTTCCGGTCCGAACCGGTCCCGGAGCCGTCCTGCGGCCCGGCCGGCACACGGCAGACCCCGGTCTGCGCCCTGCGGCGGCGTCACGGGACCCCTCCGGGGTGTGACCTCTCTTACTGCGTGTAACCCCGAGGTACCCGTGGGAGTCACACGCGCATGCCCTCGATTGCCGACTACTCAGGTTCGCGTCCGGGCGACCCGCTGGGTGACACAGACAACTCGCTGGTGGGGCGCATCGAGCGCGCAGCCCGCTCCGGACGACGGGTCACGTTCGTCCTCGGCGGCGAAGAAGAGGTCACCGACTGGGGCGCGATCCACCACGAGGCCCGCGGCATCGCCGCCGCCCTCCAGGCACGGGGGATCCGACCTGGCGACCACGTCGCCCTCCTGTCGCCCACCACGCGGCCCCTCGTCGCGACCATCCAGGCGACCTGGCTCGCCGGCGCCACGCTGGTCGTCCTGCCGCTGCCCATGCGGCTCGGCTCGATCGAGGAGTTCGTCGCCCAGACCCGCCGGCGCATCCACCACGCCGACGCGCGCCTGGTCGTCATCGACCCCGAGCTCGCCGCGTTCGTCACGCCCGAGCCCGACGACCCGCCCATGGTCGGCTTCGACGAGCTGGTCGGCGACCCCGACGCCTGGGTCCGGCCGCCCGTCGACCCCGAGCGGCTCACCATCCTCCAGTTCACCAGCGGCTCCACCGCCGACCCCAAGGGCGTGATGCTCCCCGACCGGGCCGTCTGCGCCAACCTCGACGGCATCGCCGAGGCCGCCGAGCTCGACCCCGGGAGCGACGTCCTCGTCTCCTGGCTGCCGCTGTACCACGACATGGGCCTCGTCGGGCTGCTCACGCTCCCCATGTCGACCGGCACGCCGCTCGTCCTCGGCGCGCCCCAGGACTTCACCTCGCGACCCAGCCGCTGGATGGAGTGGATCTCCGCCTACGGCGGCACCGCCACCGCCGGTCCCAACTTCTCCTACGTGCTCGCCACCCGGGCGCTGAAGAACGGGCCGCAGCTCGACCTGTCCACGCTGCGGGTCGCCCTCAACGGCGCCGAGCCCATCGACGCCGACAACATGGAGGACTTCATCGCCGCCGCCGAGCGCCACGGCCTCCGGCCCGGCGCCGTGTTCCCGGCGTTCGGGATGGCGGAGGTGTCGATCGGCGGCACCTTCCCGCCGCCCGGGCGGGGCCTCGTCACCGACTGCGTCGACCGGCGGGTCCTCGAGACCGAGCGCTACGCCGCTCCGGCCGAGCCGTCGTCCCCCGGCAGCCGCCGGTTCGCCCGCCTCGGCTACGCCGTGCCCGGGCTCGAGATCCGCATCGTCGACCCCGAGACCGGCAACGAGCTCAAGGACCGCGAGGTCGGTGAGCTGGAGATCCGCGGCACCTCGGTGACCACCGGCTACTACAAGCGGCCCGACGCGAACGCCGAGCTCTTCCACGACGGCTGGCTGCGCACCGGCGACCTCGCCTACCTCGTGGACGGCGAGCTCGTGGTGTGCGGGCGCATCAAGGACGTCATCATCGTCGGCGGCCGCAACGTGTTCCCCGAGGACGTCGAGCGGGCCGTCGGCCTGATCGACGGCGTGCGGGCCGGCAACGTCATCGCCTTCGGCGCCACCGGCGCCCGGGGACGGGAGGCGCTCGTCGTCGTGGCCGAGACCCGGGCCGACGACTTCGCCGACCTGCGCCACCGCGTCGCCGAGCGGGTGGTCGAGGTCGTGGGCGTGCCCGCCCGCGACATCGTCCTCGTCGCCCCGGGCACGCTGCCCAAGACCAGCTCCGGCAAGCTCCAGCGCTCGCTCTGCAAGCGGCGCTACGAGGACGGCCAGCTCGTGCTGGTCGACGCCGATGTCTGACGGGTCGAGATCCGGGTCCGGAGCGGGCTCGGGCGCCCGCTCCCGGGCGGCCCGGCGCCGCCGCCGGCCAAAACCCTCGGGCACCGGTGGTGCCGACGCCCTCGAGGCGATCGACACCACCGGTGCCCTGGAACCCTGGCAGGCCCCACCCCGGTGGCAGGCCCCTGAGCCCTGGCGACCCCCGCCCCCTGGGGTCTCGGGCACCGACCTCCTCCGCGGTGCTCACGGCTCCGGGTCCGGCCCCGGGTCCGGCTCTGGCGCGCCCGGCTCGTCGGGCTCCGGGTCCCCCTCCCGGTTCGACCGCCGGTCGGGCGCCGACCGTGGTGCGTCGGCGTCGGCGTCGGCGGCTGCCGTGTCGGCGTCCGCGCCTGGTGGCGCCGCCCACTTCAAGCACCGGTCCTCGGCGCGCCCGGGGTCGGGTCGCTCGGACGTCGTCGGATCAGCCGCTGCCGCGCGTGACCGCTGGTCGGATCGATTCGATGCGTCGGTGTCGGACCTTCGGGATGTCTCGGGCGCGACCGCCGAGCGGGACCGCTGGCCGCGCCGCCCGGCGTCGGCGGTGTCGTCGGCGTCGCCGGCGTCGTCGGCGTCGGATCGTTGGGAGGTGGCCGGGTCGGTCGGCGCGCGGGATCGGTGGTCGGGCCGCTCGGACCGCCCGGACCGCTCGGACGGGGCCTGGTCCGACGACCGGCGGTCGACCGCCTCGGGTTCGCCGGCGGCAGGCCCGGCGGGCGTGACGGGGTCGACCCACCGTGGCGACCGGCGGTCGGGGTCGGCGTTCGGCCGGAACCCCTGGCGGGACGACGTCGGGACGCCAGGTCACGATCGCCCCGGCGTCCCGATGACCAGCGCGCCGGCCGACGTCGACACGTGGGAGCTCGACGAGATCGACGCGCCGGCGCCGCGTCGACCCGACGCCGGGGGCCGGTCCGCCCGCCCCGGCTCGCCCCGGTCGGGGCGGGGGCGGCTCCCCAAGTGGGCGTCGCCCGGGTCCGGCGTCAGCCGTCCTTCAAGATCGACAGGAGGTCCGACAGCTCGTCCGGGTCGAAGTCGTAGGGGGCGTAGAAGCTGATGCGCCCGAGGATGTCGCCCCAGCGGTCGCGCAGGCCGCGGACGGCCTCCTCGGGCGTGCCCACCACGGCGAAGGTGTGGAGGATCTCGTCGTCGACGAGGTCGGCCATCTCGCCCCAACGGCCCTGCTTGGACAGGGTGTTGAGCTCGTCCTGCAGGCCACCCCAGCCGTGCAGGTCGAGGACCGGGCGGTACGCCGGCGTCGAGCCGTAGAACGAGATCTGGCCGCGGACCGCCTTGGCCGCGGCCTCCAGCTCCTCCTCGGTGCGGCCCATCACCACGAACATCGGGCCGGACAGCTCGAAGCCGTCCATCGTCTTGCCCGCCTTCTCGCGACCCCGCTGGAGCGCCGGCAGGGTGACCTCCCGGGCGTAGCGCTCGGTGGTGAAGCCGTGGAGGATGAAGCCGTCGCACACCTCGCCGGCGACCTCGGTCATCTTGGGGCCGACCCCGGCCAGGAAGATGCGGGCGTCGCCGTAGGGGTTCGGGCCCGGGTTGAAGAACGGCGTCATCAGGGTGTGCGTGTAGAAGTCGCCGCGGAAGTCGAGCTTGGTGCCGTCGTTCCAGCAGGCCCAGATGGCCCGGATCGCCAGGATCATCTCCCGCATGCGGGCGGTCGGGTTCGACCACGGCATCGAGAAGCGCTTGGTGATGTGGGGCTTGATCTGGCTGCCGAGGCCCAGGATGAACCGGCCCTTCGACGCGGCCTGGAGGTCCCAGGACGTCTGGGCGAGCGTCATGGGGTTGCGGGCGAAGGCGACGGCGATGGCGGTGCCCAGATCGACCTTCTCGGTCTCCGTGCTGGCCAGCAGGAGCGGGAAGAACGGGTCGTGGCTGGTCTCGGCCGTCCAGAGGCCGTCGTACCCACGGGCTTCCTGCGCTGCGGCCGTGGCACCGGCGTGCTCCAGCCCCCCGATTGCACCGTCGACTTTCATGCCCGGACGGTAACCCACGACTTGACCGCCCGGTCAAGATTCCCGCTACGTCCAGCACCGTCCGTGCCGGCGGTGCCGTCCGTGTCCTGACAGCGGAGGTGGCGACCTGCCGAACCTCATCGACCCGAAGGACCGACCGTCGTTGGGTCCCTCGACTGACCGTCCGACGCCTCGACAGCGGCGTCCCGTTGTTACCCCGAACCTGCCCCCGAAACGGGGAGCCAGCTCCCCGTTTCGGGGGCAGGTTCGACGAGGGCTGGGTCGCTCGACGACGAGCGCTGCACGGGAGGCGCCGCCCCCAAATCGACGGCGCCACCCACGAGCCCGAGGCCGGGTTCGACCAGGGGTCTCCGGCATGTCCGGTGCTCGGGCACTCGTAGTCAGCGGTCGTCGCTCGACGCGGCCGCGCCCGGCCGGAGCGGTGCCATGACTCCCGGGAGGTGCCCGGCAGTCCTGGGTTGTGGCGCCGGCAGACCAGGTGACGCCTCGTTCGGCGGCGCGGGCATGGCGGTCGACTGTGCCGGCCGTCGGCCCGGCTGTCAGTTCGACGAGACTGCCGTCGTCGGTCCGTTCGGCCTGTTGGCCCGTCGCTACAGGCTGGCTGTCGGCAACCCACGGTCGATCCCGAAGGATCGGCCGGGAACGTCAGTCGCCGCTCTGCTGGTCGCGGAGGAAGCGCTCGAGCTCGGCGGCGAGCTCGTCGCCGGTGGGGAGGTCGGCCGGATCGCCCATCGACGGGGCGGGTGTCGACTCCTCGTAGGCCGCCTCCAACTGCCGCAGCATCGCCTGGTGCTCGGGGTTCTGGCTGATCAGCTCGTCGAGCCGGGCGCGGGTCGCCTTGGCCTGGTCGGGCAGGTCGCCGAGCGGCAGGGTCAGGTCCGCGAGGCGCCCCAGCCCCTCGATCAGCCCGACACTCGCCGCCGGGTACGGCATCCCGGCCGCGTAGTGGGGGACCTGCGCCCACAGGCCCATCGACGGGATGCCCCGCTCGTCGCAGCCGGCCTCGACCGCGGCCTGCGCGCCGCCGGGAAAGTCGAGGGAGGCGAGCAGGAAGTCGCGGGTGGCGAGGCTGGCCGTGGAAGCGCTGCACGCCATGCGGGAGCTGCGGGTGTGCGGGGCGGGCGCGGGATAGGCGCCGAGGCCGACGCACATGCGGACGTCGAAGTCGAGGGCGAGGCCGACGACGCTCTCGACGAAGCCGTGCCACATCCGATCCGGCTCGCTGCCCACCAGGAGCAGGAGCTCCTTGCCCTCCAGGTCGGTGGCGGCCCGCAGCTCCAGCGACGGCCAGGTGAGGCCCCGCTGCACGCCGTTCACCATGTGCACCGTGGGCCGGCGAGCCCGGTAGTCGATGAGGGCGTCGGTGTCGAAGCGTGCGACGGTCACCGTGTCGAGTGCGTCGAGCAACTGCCCGGCGGCGGTCGCCGCGGCCAGACCCGCGTCGATCCACCCCTCCAGTGCGAGGACGAGGACGGGCGCGTCCAGCTCGGGTCGGTCGATCAGCTCGTAGAGCGCCACTCGGTTGCGGTCCTTCCTCCGCCCGGCGGGTCAGGCCAGGCGCTCGATGGTCGCGTGGGCTGCCCCGGCCAGGAACTCGACCTGGCGTTCGAACAGCTCGACGCCACCTTGGTCACCCATGACGCCGGCCCGGTAGCGGGCCAGCACGCCTTCCAGGATGCAGGCGAGCTTCCAGTAACCAAACGCCACGTAGTAGTCGATGCCGCTCAGGTCGCGGCCCGACGCCTCGGCGTAGGCGGCGGTCAGCTCGGCCCGTGACGGGAACCCTTCGAGGGTCGTGGCGGAGTCGCCCAGGGCGGCCGCCTCGTCCTCGGGATCGGTCCAGTAGACGAGGAGGAGGCCGACGTCGGCCAGCGGGTCGCCGAGGGTGCACAGCTCCCAGTCGAGGACGGCCTTGATGGATCCGTCCTTGCCGATCAGGCAGTTGTCGAGCCGGTAGTCGCCGTGGACGATCGTGGCCGCGCCCTGCTCGGGGGCCCGGGCGGCGAGCTCGGCGTGGACCTCGTCGACGACCGGCAGCTCGCGGGTCTTCGACTGCTCCCACTGCCGATGCCATCGCTTGAGCTGCCGCTCGAGGTAGGCGTCCTTTCGGCCGAGATCGCCGAGACCGACGGCGTCGACGTCGACCGCGTGGATCCGTGCCAGCACCGACGCCATCTGGTCGCCGGCGTGCTTCCGGGCGGCGACGTCGAGCTCCTCGCCGACGGCTCGGCCCCGCAGGATCAGCCCGTCGACGAACTCCATCACGTAGAAGGGGGCGCCGTTGACCTCCTCGTCGGTGCAGAGCCCGACGATCGGTGCGACCGGCACGTCGGTGGCGGCGAGCGCGCTCTGGATGCGGTGCTCACGGCCCATGTCGTGGGCCGTGGCCAGCACGTGACCGAGCGGCGGCCGGCGCAGCACCCAGCGCTGGCCTGCGGCGTCCTGCACCCGGAAGGTCAGGTTGGAGCGACCACCGGTGATCAGCTCGAAGTCGAGCGGCGGCTGCACGCCCGGGGCGTGCTGCACGAACCAGGCGGTCACCTTCTCGGCGTCGATCCCCTTCACGGTCATCGATCGGCACGGTAGTCGGCCATCGCTACCCTGGCCTTATGGCCCTTGACGTCACGGATGCCACCTTCCAAACCGATGTGTTGGAGCGCTCGCAGACCACCCCGGTCGTGGTCGACCTGTGGGCGCCATGGTGCGGCCCGTGCCGGGCCTTGGGGCCGATCCTCGAGAAGGTCGTCGACGAGACCGAGGGGAAGGTCGTGTTGGCCAAGGTCAACACCGACGAGAACCCGCAGGTCGCGGCGGCCTTCCGCGTGCAGAGCATCCCGGCCGTCTACGCCCTCTCCGGCGGCAAGGTCGTCGACGGGTTCATCGGAGCCCAGGGCGAGCCTGCGGTCCGGGAGTTCGTGCAGCGGCTGCTGCCGAGCGCCGAGGACGAGAAGATCGCCGAGCTGCTGAAGGCGGGCGACGAGGCCTCCCTGCGCAGCGTCCTCGACCTCAAACCCGACCACCACGACGCCATCGTGGCGCTGGCCGAGCTGCTGGCCGGTCGGCGCAACAACGGCGACGTCGAGGAGGCGCAGGCCCTGCTCGACCGCATCCCGGAGACCGCCGAGACCCGCCGGGTCAGCGCCCTCCTGCGGACGGGTGGCGACGTGTCGACCGACGAGATCACCGCCAAGCTCGATGCCCTGCTCGATCGGGTGAAGGG
>DATCLV010000404.1:0-2610 GCA_036563745.1 Acidimicrobiales bacterium
CGTAACCCGCCGCCGACGCCGCGTCGGTGACCGAGGTGCCGTGGGCGAGCTGCCAGGCGGCGCGCTCGAGCAGGACCCGGCGGCGCATCGCCACCGGTGGTTCCCCGGTCGCCACCGACAGGCGGCGGCTGAAGTGGAACGGCGAGCTGGCGGCGCGGCCCGCCATGTCCTGCAGGCGGGGACGGGGGTCGTCGACGACGCCCTGCACACCCGCCCCGCCACTGGTCACGTTCCCGTCCAGCACGGCGTCGAGGAGCTCCCGCAGGCGGTCACGTCCGGTCTCGTTCACACCTCCGAGTCTGTTCCTCCCGAGCCCGGATCCACCCGACCGATCTTGCGCAATGTCCCCGAGCGGGCTTCGTGTCCCGGTCGGCGGGCCACCAGGGCGGCTACGGTCTCGCCACCGACGGCGTCGACGCCGTGTTCACGGACGGGGAGTGGAGCAGCGTGCCCGGGATCTTCTCCGACACCCCCTGGGGCCGGTCCCTGCCGGTGCGGACCACCTCCCTGGTCCGGGCGTAGGGCGCGCCGGAGCGGTCGACGGGGCGGGGGACGACGCCGCCTTCGCGGGGCGCCGCCCTGGTGACCGGTCGTGTGCCGGAGGTCCCTCGGGCGCGGCCGGGCGGCACGAGACCGATCACCGCCCGCCGGTACCTGGACCTGCTCGGCCAGCGACCGATCGACGCCGACCGGTACGCACGGCGGGCCCTGCGGGCCGTCGCCCGCAACCGCGCCATCGTCGTGACGCCTCGGCGGGCGGCCGCGCGGTGGTGCCTGCACCGCCTGTCGCCGGCGGTCACCGAGCGGATCGGCCGGCAGGTCGCCCGTCGCGTGGAGGCCGAGCTCATCGCCCCGGCCCGCCGGGCAGACTTGGCCGATGGCCGACGCCTCCGACGACGGTGACCTTCCCCCCGACCTCGACCACGCCCGGGCCCGGCTGTACGCCGAGCCCCTGACGGGGTTCGTCGCGGCGCGGGACGCCCTGGTGCGGGCCCTCCGGGGCGCGGGGCGGGCCGACGACGCCAAGGCGGTGAAGGCGCTGCGGAAGCCGTCGCGGGTGGCGTGGATCCTCGATGCCGGGTTCCGGTCCGACCCCGACGGCACCGAGCGCCTGGCCGCCGCGGTCAACGACGTGATCGAGGCGCAGGCGGGGCGGGGCGACATGCGGGACGCCACCCGGGGCCTGCGCGACGCCGCCCAGGCCGTGGCGAAGGCGGCGGCCGACGCCGCCGCGGCGGCAGAGGTCAACGTCGACCGGTCGACGCTGGTGCCGGCGGTCCTGGCCGTGGTCGCCGACCCGGTGGCGTTCGCCGAGCTGCGCCAGGGGATCCTGGCCGAGGTGCCGGCGGCCGGAGCGCTGGACGTGCTGACCAACCCGCCGCCGCTGCTCCCGGTGTCGCCGGCGGCGGTGGCGGCGGCGCTGGAGCGGGACCGGGCCGGTGCCGCCGAGCCGGGCGAGGTCTCGCCCACGCCTCCGCCGGTCGACCTGGCCGCCCGCCGCCGGGCCCGGGAGGCCGTGGCGGCGGCGGAGAAGGCCGCCGACGAGGCCCGCCGGGCCGCCGACGACGCCGAGGCGGCGGTCAAGGACGCCCGGGCCCGCCTGGAGGCCGCCGAGGAGACGTTCCGCCAGGCGGAGGCCGACGTGAAGGCCGCCCGCGAGTCGCTCCACGACGCCCAGCAGACGGCCAAGTCCCTCCGCGCCGCCGCCCGCGACGCCGACCGCACCCTCTCCCAGGCCCGCAAGCAGTCCCCACCCGACTGACCGCTTCAACGAACCTGCCCGGTCACGTCCTGCAGGCCACGGCGGCGCGGCCTAGGGTCGAGGCTGGCGGAACGCAGTGAAAGGCGGCACAACATGGCGGACGGGTTCCAGGTGGCGCGGCTGATCCCCGTGAGCGGGATCGCCAACAGCACCGAGGCCGAGATGCGCGCGACCTCCGCGCTCCTCTCGGTCCTGACGATCGTGCGCGACCTCTCGGTGGCGCTCCTCTCCCCGCTCGGGGCGTCGACGGCGAGGAAGGCGACGGTCGAGGCGTTCATCGAGACGTCGTTCAAGCTGAACGGATCGGTGGTGCGGCCCGACGGCCTGGTCCACGTCCGATACGGGTCGTCGTCGTGGAAGGCGCTGATCGAGGTGAAGACCGGCGCCAACCTCCTCGACGCCGAGCAGGTCACGAACTACCTGGCCGTCGCCCGGGAGCAGGGCATCGACGTCGTCGTGACGGTGTCCAACGAGATCGGCATCGGGAGCGAGCACCCCTGCGCCGGCGTGCGGCACAAGGCCAACTCGAAGGTGCGGCTGGCCCACTGGTCGTGGACCGAGATCCTCGCCCACGCCGTGCGGGCGAAGGTGCACCGGGGCGTGAGCGACCCGGAGCAGGCCTGGATCCTCGGCGAGCTCATCCGGTACCTGGAGCACCCGGCGTCCGGGGCGATGGACTTCGCCGACATGGGCCCAAACTGGGTCGCCGCCCGCGACGGCGCCCGGGCCGGGACGCTGCGGAAGACGTCGCCGGAGCTGCGCGACCTCGTCCAGCGCTGGGACCAGCTGGTGCGGTTCACCGCGCTGCAGCTCGGCCGGCAGACCGGGGCCGACGTGCAGCCGGTGGT
>DATCLV010000413.1:0-2154 GCA_036563745.1 Acidimicrobiales bacterium
GAGTCACTCCGCCCACCTGGCCGGCCTCATCGACGACGCCATCGGCTACTGCGACGAGTGGCTGGCGCTGGTGCGCGACGCCGACAACGTCAGCGGGCAAGCCGAGGCGCTCGGCCTGCGGGTGCGGCTCGCCTACGAGACGGTCGACATCACCGGCATGGCGGCCATGACCGACGAGCTGGCGTCGCTGATCGACCGGCTGCCCACCGACGAGGAGCGGGCCGGCGCCATGGCGGTGATCGCCCAGTCCTACATGCTCCGTGACGAGAGCGGCCCGACCATCGAGTGGGCCGACAAGGCCTACGAGCTGGCCGAGCGTGACCAGATCACCCGGGTGCGGCTGGCCGCCCAGGTGGAGAAGGGGTCGGCGTTGCTCTTCGACGCCGACACCCGGGCCGAGGGCAAGGCGCTGCTGCGGGCCACCATCGAGGAGGCCGACCGGGCCGGCGAGCACGTGCTGGCCGCCCGGGCGCTGAACAACCTGGTATGGCACTCCTTGGGCCGGGAGAACGCCGACGAGGTCCACCGGCTCATCGAGGGGATGCGCCAGCACGCCAAGGCGGCCGGGTGGCTCGCCGGTTCGGCCCACACCGAGGCGCTGTCGCAGCTGGCGGCCGTCGAGGGCGACATCGACAAGGCCATCTCGTTGCTCGACGGGACGCCGTCGGCCCACAAGTCGCTGTTCAAGAAGGGCCGGTGGCGAGCCGTGCGCCAGGCGGGGTTCGCGCTCGAGGTCGGCGACCTCGACGCCGCCGCCCGGTACACCGCCCAGGCCCTGCCGGTCACGGTCCACTCGGCCGCCGGCATCCACGGCCTGGAGATGCACATCGCCGCCCGCCGGGGCGATCTGCCAGCCGCCCGGGCCGCGCTGCGCGACCTGCTCGCCTCCATCGACATCGAGGGCTACGGCTCGGCCTCCCAGGCCCACGACCTCATCGCCGCCGGCCTGGCCGCCGGCATGACGCCCGACGAGCTGCGGCCGATCGCCGACCGGGTCGGCTCCTACGCCCGTCACCGCCTCAGCCCCAGCGACCCGTGGCGCCAGCTGTACGACGCCCAGTTCGCCGAGGCCGAGGGCCGCACGGCCGAAGCCGCCGAGCTCTACTGCGCCGCCGCCGCCCGGCTGGCCGACGCCCCTGGAGTGATCGCCGGCCATCGCGGCACCGCCCACGTCCGGGCGGCCCGCACGCTGGCGGCGCTGGGCCGGCTCGACGAGGCCCGGGCGCAGGCCGCCGCGGCCGAGCAGTGCCTGGCCCGGTGGCGGGGCTGGCGGGTCGACGAGCTGCGGCAGGTCCAGCGCCGTCTGGGTCTGGGCGACGAGCCGAGCGGTCCGGCCGTCCTCACGCCCCGGGAGCGCGAGGTCGCGGCGCTGCTCGCCGAGGGGGTCACCAACTCGGTGATCGCCGAACGGCTCTACATCTCCCCCCGCACGGCGGCCGTCCACGTGTCGAACATCCTGGCCAAGCTCGGGATGTCGTCCCGAGCCGAGGTCGCCGCCTGGGCCGCCGCCGGCGGCCTCGACGAGTAGCCGACCCACTCACCAGACCTCCCCCGAAACGGGGAGCCGGTTCCCCGTTCGGGGGGCGGGTTCGTCAGGTCGACGCGTAGGCGTGGCGGCACCCGACGCGGTCGGGTCGGACCGTTAACGTCGCGGCGGTGTCCCCCGCGTACGAGCCGTCCGACGAGCCCGACTGGCTGGTCGCCAACCGACTGGCGTGGGACGACCTGGCCCGTCTCCACGCCTCCACCGACCTCTACGACCTTCCCGGCGTCGTCGCCGGCACGACCGGCCCGGGCAACGACCTGCGCCCCTGGGAGGACGACGAGCTGGGGCCGGTCGACGGCCTCGATGTCCTTCACCTGCAGTGCCACATCGGCACCGACACCGTGGCGCTGGCCCGCCGGGGCGCCCGCACGGTCGGCCTCGACTTCTCGGCCGACGCCCTCGCCGTCGCCCATCGCCTCGCCGAGGACTGCGGTCTGGCCGACCGGATGGAGTGGGTGCAGGCCGACGTCTACCAGGCCGACCACGTGCTGGAGGGCCGTGCCTTCGACGTCGTCTACACCGGCAACGGGTCGCTGGGCTGGCTGCCCGACCTGGAGCCGTGGGCGGAGATCGTCCACGAGCTGCTGAAACCGGGCGGGGTGCTCTAC
>DATCLV010000403.1:0-5763 GCA_036563745.1 Acidimicrobiales bacterium
GTCGTCATCGTCGGGCTCGGCAACCTCGGCCACGCCCTCGCCAACTACGGCGGCTTCGGAGAGCGGGGCTTTCCGATCGCGGCGCTGGTCGACGCCGACGAGCGGGTGGTGGGCACCACCATCAACGGCGTGGTCGTGCGCCACATCGACGAGCTGCCGCAGATCGCCCAGGAGCACGGCATCGCCATCGGCATCATCGCCACCCCGGCGCACGCCGCCCAGGAGGTGGCCGACCGGCTCATCGCCGCCGGCATCACGTCGGTGCTGAACTTCGCGCCCACGCACCTCTCGGTCCCCGAGGAGGTGTCGCTGCGGAAGGTCGACCTCGCGGTCGAGCTGCAGATCCTCAGCTTCTACCAGCGGCGCAAGGCCACCGACGGGCAGCGGACGGTGGACGGCCTGCCCCGGGGCGGCGGTCGGGGCCCGAGCCAGAGCCAGAGCCAGAGCCAGGGCCAGGGCCAGGGACCGGAGGCCGTGTCGGTCGACAGCGGCGACGGGCAGTCGTAGGCAGGCGAGCCGTGCCGGTCGACGCGCCCCTCTACCCCGTGAACCTCGTGCTCGAGGGCCGGCCGTGCCTGGTCGTGGGCGGCGGGCGCGTCGCCCACCAGAAGGTGCGCGGGCTCCTCGACGCCGCTGCCGACGTCACCGTGGTGGCACCCGACATCCTCCCCGCCATCGCCGAGCTCGACGTCACCTGCGAGCGCCGGCCGTACCGGTCGCCTGAGGCCGGCGACTACCGCCTTGCCATCGCCGCCACCGGCGACCCCGCCGTCAACCAGCGGGTCCACGACGACGCCGAGGCCGCCGGCGTGTGGGTCAACAGCGCCGACGACCCCGACCGCTGCACGTTCGTGCTCCCCGCCCAGCTCCGGCAGGGGCGACTGCTGGTCACCGTGTCGACCGGCGGCCACAGCCCCGCCCTGTCGGCCTGGCTCCGGGAGCGCCTCGCCGCCGAGCTCGGACCGGAATACGACGTGCTCGTCAGCGTGTTGGGCGAGGTACGCAGCGAGATCCAGGCTGCCGGCCGGGGCACCGAGGCACTCGATTGGCGGGCGGCGCTGGATTCGGGAATTCTGGACCTCGTGCGGGCCGGACGGCCCGAGGAAGCCAAGGAGCGCTTGCGCGCGTGTCTGTCGTCGTCATCGGACTGAACCATCGAACGGCCCCGCTCGATCTGCTCGAGCGCATGGCCATCGGCGAGGGCGGCATCCCGAAGGCGCTCCACGACCTCACCTCCCGCGAGAACCTCAGCGAGGCGGTCGTGCTGTCGACCTGCAACCGCACCGAGGTCTACGCCGTCGCCGAGCGCTTCCACGGCGCGTTCAGCGACATCCGCAACTTCCTCTGCGAGCTGTCGTTCCTGCCGCCCGAGGGGTTCTCCGACCACCTCTACGTGCACTACGACGAGCCCGCGGTGCGCCACCTGCTGGCCGTCACCGCCGGCCTCGACTCGGCGGTCCTCGGCGAAAGCGAGATCCAGGGCCAGGTGAAGCAGGCCTGGGAGGTCGCCCGCGAGGAGGGCGCCGCCGGGAGCACGCTCAACCTGCTGTTCCGCCACGCCCTCCAGGCCGGCAAGCGGGCCCGCACCGAGACGGGCATCGCCCGCAACATCGCCTCCGTGTCGCAGGCCGCCGTGGCCATGGCCACCGAGCGCCTCGGCGCCCTCGACGACAAGTCGGTGCTGGTGGTCGGCGCCGGCGAGATGGGCGAGGGCATGACGGTGGCGCTCGCGGCGGCCGGCGTGGCCGAGGTCCGCGTCACCAACCGCACCCGCAGCCGGGCCGACGAGCTGGCGGCGCGGGTCGGGGGCCGGTCGGTCCCCCTGCTCGACCTCCCGGCGCAGCTCGCCGAGGTCGATCTCGTCCTCACCTCGACGGGGTCGCGGGCCCCGATGGTCCAGGCCGCCGACCTGGCGCCGATCATGTCCGCGCGGCCGGAGCGGCCCCTCCTCATCGTCGACATCGCGGTCCCCCGTGACGTCGAGCGGGCGGCGGGTGACGTGGCCGGGGTCACGTTGCTCGACATGGATGACCTGCGGGCGTTCGCCGAGCAGGGCGTCGCCGAGCGCCGCCGTGAAGTCGCCAGCGTCGAGGCCATCCTCGACGACGAGCTGCAGCGCTACCAGATGGAGACCTCGGCCCGCGAGGTCGCTCCGCTGGTGGTCGCGCTGCGGGGTCAGGCCGAGGCCATCCGCGCCTCGGAGCTCGGGCGGTTCCGTAGCCGCTTCACTACGCTGGAGCCCGCGGAACTGGAGGCCGTGGAGGCCTTCACCAGGAGCCTCGTCGCCAAGCTGCTGCACCAGCCGACGATCGTCCTCAAGGATGCTGCGGGCACTCCCAAGGGGGATCGGTTGGTCGCGGCGGTGCGCGAGCTCTTCTCCATCGAGACCCAAACGGAGAATTAGTGCCCCAAACGCTCCGGGTTGCGACCCGTGGATCTGCCCTCGCGCTGTGGCAGGCCGAGCATGTCGTCGGGATGCTGCGATCGGTCGAACCGAACCTGGCCGTCGAGCTGGTGATCGTCGAGACGCACGCCGACCGCAACCCCCAGATCCCCATCGAGCAGATGGGCGGCAAAGGGGTCTTCGCCAAGGAGATCCAGCACGCCGTCCTCGAAGGCCGGGCCGACATCACGGTCCACTCGGCCAAGGACCTGCCCACCGTCACGCCCGAGGGGCTGGTGCTCGCCGCCGTGCCCCCGCGCTGGGACCCCCGTGACTGCCTGATCGGCTCCACCCTGGAGGACCTGCCCCAGGGCGGCGTGGTCGCCACCGGATCGCTCCGGCGGCGCGCCCAGCTCGCCCACCTGCGGCCCGACCTCCGGTTCGAGGGCCTGCGGGGGAACGTCCCCACCCGTATCGAGAAGGCCAAGGACTACGACGCCATCGTGCTGGCCTCCGCCGGCCTCGACCGGCTCGGGCTGGCCGAGCACATCGCCGAGCGGCTGGAGCCCGAGGTGATGCTGCCCCAGGTGGGGCAGGCCGCCATCGCCGTCGAGTGCCGCAAGGACGACTACGACGTCCGGCCGGTGGTCGAGCGCATCGAGCACACGGCCACCCGCCACTGCGTCGACGCCGAGCGGGGCTTCCTGTCGGAGCTGGGCGGCGACTGCTCGCTGCCGGCCGCCGCCCACGCCACGATCGCCGGCGACGGGCTGCGGATCGAGGGCCTGATCGCCACCCCCGACGGGCGGAGAGTGCTGCGGGAGGAGATGACCGGGCCGGCGTCGGCGGGAGCCGCGCTGGGCCGCTCGCTGGCCAACCTGCTGCTCCACGACCGGGGCGGCGAGGAGCTGCTGAAGGGCTCGGGCGCCGAGCCCGTCCCCGGCGCCGACTAGAGGGCTCCCGGCAGCACGACGTCGCGGGCCGCCGAGCGGCGGCGGCCCGTCGTGGCCTCGCCTCCAGGGCCGGCCTCGCGGCGCCTCAGGGCGCCTGGGCGGCGGGCGACGGCTGCCGGCCCGCCAGGAACGCCCGGATCCCTGCGTACATGCTGCTGAGCGCGAGCAGCCGGTCGTGGGGCGGGGGCGTGCACGGGCCCTCGTCGTAGTAGGGCTCCCCCACGTAGGTCATCAGCGGGTCGACCTCGGCCCGGTGGACGCCGCCCAGCGTCGGGGCGTCGCCGAAGTGGCACACCGCCCCGGAGGCCAGCGCCAGCCAGTAGCCCCGCCCGGTGGCGGTGGGCAGGAGGGCGACGGCCTCCGGTGCCGGTGCCTCGGCGGCCGGGAGCCGCAGCGGCGGCAGGCCCGCGCTGTGGCGATCGAGGGTCTGGTGCCACATGTCGACCGCGACCGCCGACCCGTGGTCGCCCGCGGCGCCGAAGGCGTGGACGGTGCCGTCGCGCTCGAGCACCCAGTAGCCGTCGCCGCCGGGGTGGACGGCGAGCGCCACCGGCTCGACGCCGGGCACGCCGGGCACGCCGGGCACGCCGGCTGCGTCGGGTGCGTCGGGCCCGCCGGCGAGGTCGCCGTGGTGGGCGGCCGAGCCGAACGGCAGGACCCGCCCGGCGGAGGTGAGCAGGAGGTAGCCCCCGCCGTCGGGCGTCGCGGTCAGCGCCACCGCCTCCTCGCCGGCGGGCAGCGGGGCTGCGTCGCCGTGGTGGGGCGCGCCGTCCACGGCGTCGACGCGGCCGTCGCTGGTCGCCACCCAGAACCCCCGCCCGGTTCGGGCACCGGCAGCCGAGGGCGGGACGGCGGCGATCCCCACCGCGCGCCGGCCGGGGCGGAGCGCGATCCGGGCCACGACCGTGGCGGCCGCGTCGCCGGTGGGTGGCGGTCCGCCCGCGCCCGGGTCCACGGCGTCGAGGCGCAGCACCTCGCCGGCCCGGGTCAGCAGCAGCGTCGCCGACCCCGGCGGCGACCCGGCCGACGTCGCCGCCACCACCGGGTCGCTCGGCGTCCGGCCCTGGCCGTCGGCCGCGCTCCCCGCCGCGGTGGCCTGGCGGCCGAAGTGGAACGTGGCGCCGTCGCAGGTCACCAGCCGGTAGCCGGACGCCGCCGGCACCAGCGCCACCGGCGGCTCCCCGGGCGCCGTCGGCCAGGTGGCGGGCCGCCGGGTCGGGGGCGTCGGGAGCCGCTCGGCCACCGCCCGGGCCGCCCGGCCGCCCATGAGCCCGGCGCCGAAGTAGGTGAGGTGGACGTCGTCCTCGGGCCGCACCCGCCGCGGCGCCCCGGTGCAGTCGGGGAGGGTCTCGTGCCGCTCGCCGTCGGGGCGCCACAGGAGGTCGCCGGGGGTGAGCACCTCGACGCCCAGCTCCTCCCGGACCTTCAGGTAGGCGTCCCAGATCGGGTTCTCCTCCGGCTGGTCGTCGGGCGGGAACAGCGGGATCGGGGCGATCAGGTAGACCGTGGCGCCGCCGGCCCGCAGCCGGGTGACCAGGTCGGTGAGCAGGGTGCGGGCCATCTCGGGGAAGCCCGGCGAGGTCCACTGCAGCGGCCTGCCGGACGCGTCGCGGGGGTGGGGCGGCCAGTAGTTGTGGTTGCTGTAGACGGCGACCACGTCCGGATCGAACTCGGCGACGGCGTCGCTCGCCATCCGCAGCAGCGTCCCCTCCGGCGGATCCGGCTGGAGCCGCCCCATGTCGTACTGGTCGCGGGTGAACAGGCCGATCCCCCAGACGGCCGCCACCCGGGTCTCCACGCCCGCCTCGTGCAGGGCGACCGCCGCGTGGTGGCCCATCTGCGCCGCCAGCGAGTCGCCCACGAACAGCACCCGCGGCGCCGCCGAGCGGTGGGCCACGGGCACCACCTCGCCCGCCCCGCGGGTGGCGCTCTCGGGCGCCGCGGCCGCCGGCGCGGACGGCACGGGCGGCGTCGGGGCGGGGACCACCGACGGGCCGGCCCCGATCGCCAACGCCAGCGCCGCCACACCCCACAGCCGCCACGACGTCCCCGCACCCACCAGCGCCTGTCCCCCCAACGCTCGTCCCCGGACCCTCCCTACCTACCACCTGGGCCGCGGCGTCGGGAGCCGCCCGACGTATCCTCGCCAGCCGTGACCGTGTACCTCGTGGGAGGCGGGCCCGGCGACCCCGGCCTGCTCACCGTCCGTGCCCTCGAAGTGCTGGAACGGGCGGAGGTCGTCGTCTACGACCGCCTCTCGCAGGAGTCGCTCCTCGACCTGGCCCCCGCCGCCGCCGAGCGCATCGACGTCGGCAAGGCACCCGGCATGGCCCGCATGACCCAGGAGGACATCAACGCCCTGCTGGTCGAGCGGGGCAAGGCCCACGAGACGGTCGTGCGGCTCAAGGGCGGCGACCCGTTCGTGTT
>DATCLV010000432.1:0-5793 GCA_036563745.1 Acidimicrobiales bacterium
GGACCGCGGAGAACTCGGCCGCCTACCTGCTCGACCACCTGGCGCCCGGGCAGCGGCTCCTCGACGTGGGTTGCGGGCCCGGCACGCTGACCGTCGACCTCGCCCGCCGCGTGGCCCCCGGCCCGGTGGTGGCGGTCGACGTGGCCGCCGACGTGGTCGACGAGGCCCGCCGCCACGCCGAGGCCGAGGGCGTCGCGGTCGACTTCCGGGTCGGCGACTTCCGCCACCTGGGTTTCGAGGAGCGCTCGTTCGACGTCGTCCACGCCCACCAGGTGCTCCAGCACCTCCAGGACCCGGTGGGGGCGCTCGCCCACATGGGCCGCCTGGCGGCGCCGGGCGGGCTCGTCGCCGTGCGGGACAGCGACTACGCGGCGTTCACGTGGGCGCCCGCCAACCCCGGCCTCGACCGGTGGCTGGACGTGTACCACCAGGTCACCCGGCGCAACGGGGCCGAGGCCGACGCCGGCCGGCACCTGCTGGGCTGGGCGCACGCCGCCGGGTTCACCGACGTCACCTACACGACCTCCACCTGGACCTACGCCACCCCGGCCGACCGCGACTGGTGGAGCGACCTGTGGGCCGAGCGGTCGGTGGCCTCGTCGTTCGCCGAGCAGGCCGTCCGCTACGGCATCGCCGACCACGACGACCTGCAGGCCATCGCCGACGCCTGGCGCACCTGGGGCGCCCACCCCGACGCCGTGCTGGTGATCCTCCACGGCGAGCTCCTCGTGCGCGTCCCCTGAGCCCCGGCGCGGCGCGATCCACCGGCGTCGCCCCCGCCTGGCGCCTGACCCCGGTACTGTCGCTCCGGGGTTGGTGACGACGCCCGAGCGGCGGAGGAGGGACCCACATGCGCAACCGACGCCCGCACCGCGGCCTGGTCCTGGCGGCGACGCTCGCCGTGCCGGTGGCCTTGGGCGTGACCGCCTGCAGCGACGACGGGAGCGGCGCGGCCGGCAGCGCCGGCGATCCCGGCTCCCGGCCGATCGCCGGGCGCGCCAGCCAGGGCGACACCTGCGAGCTGCTCGACGACGCCGCGCTGGCCACGCTGTTCCCCGACGGCGTGCCCGAGCCGGCCGGCACGTCGATGGGCGAGGGGTTCGGCGAGTGCGAGTGGGGCGAGGAGCGCGACGGCACCGTGGTCCTCGTGTCGACGCTGCCGGCCGGCGACTTCCACACCGACTACGTCGACCAGCTCGACGTCAGCGCCCCGGTGGCCGGGCTGGGCGACGGCGCCGTGTCGTTCCCCGGCTTCGTGGGGCTGGGCCGGGGTTCGGCGGGCGGCGGCTCGGTGGGGTTCACCAAGGACGACCGGGCCGCGCTGGTGGCGGTCCGCACCGGCGGGGGGCCGGCCGCCGACGCCGCGCTCGCCACGGAGCTGGCCGCCACGGTCGCCGATCGGCTGTAGCCCGGCACCCCGGAAGACCGAGGGACGAAGTACACGACCGCGGCCGGCGCCGCCGATACTGGCACCGTGACCCAGCGACCCTTCACCGAGGCCGAGCTCGACGAGCTGGCCAAGCGCATCGAGACCTGGCTGGAGCGGCAGCGGGCGGAGAACCCCGTGGTCGACGCCGTCGAGCGCGACGCCGACTCGGGGGAGCGGCGCTGGTTCGTCCGGGTGCGCGGCGAGCAGAAGGACGTGTTCAGCATCTGGTTCCACCTGGGCCAGCGCACGCTCCACTACGAGACCTACGTGATGCCGGCGCCCGAGGAGAACCACGCCCAGTTCTACGAGCACCTCCTGCGGCGCAACCTGAAGCTCCACGGCGCCGCGTTCGCGATCGGCGACGAGGACGCGATCTTCCTGGCGGGCCAGCTGGGCAACGACTGCATCGACGACGACGAGCTCGACCGCATCCTCGGCTCGCTCTACCTGTGGGTCGAGCAGTTCTTCCGGCCCGCCCTCCGGATCGGCTTCGCCTCCCGGTTCCGCGGGTAGCCCGACCGCCCCTCGGCCCGCCCGGTCCCGCCGGTTCGGGCGCCGGGCGGGACGACGTAACGTCCCCGGGATGAAGCTGCAGATCATCGGCGGGGGGAAGATGGGCGAGGCCCTCCTCGCCGGGCTGATCAACCAGGGCTGGGCGACCGGCGACCAGCTGGCGGTGGTCGAGAAGGACCCCGGCCGCGCCGACGCCCTCCGGGCCGCCTTCGCCGACGTCACCGTCGCCGACGCCCCGGCCGCCGCCGAGGGCCACGTCGTCGCCGTGAAGCCGGGCGACGTGCCCGCCGCGTGCCGGGCGCTGGCCGCTACCGGTCCTGGGTCCGGCACGGGCGCCGGGCCGGCGCCGGTGCTGTCGATCGCCGCCGGCGTCACGCTCGCCACCCTCGAGGCCGAGCTCGCCCCCGGCACCCCCGTCGTGCGGGCCATGCCCAACACCCCCGCCCTCGTCGGCGCCGGGGCGGCCGCCATCGCCGGCGGCACGGCGGCCGGCGACGAGCACCTGGCCTGGGCCGAGTCGATCCTCGGCGCCGTCGGCACCGTCGCCCGCGTGGCCGAGCCGCTGCTCGACGCCGTCACCGGCCTCTCCGGCTCCGGGCCCGCCTACGTGTTCCTGGTCCTGGAGGCGCTGATCGACGGCGGCGTCCTCGCCGGCCTGCCCCGGCCGGTCGCCGCCGAGCTGGCCACCCAGACGCTGGTGGGCGCCGCGAAGCTCGTGGCCGAGACCGGGGAATCGCCCGCCGACCTGCGGGCCGCGGTCACCTCGCCCGCCGGCACCACCGCCGCCGGGCTCCGCGAGCTGGAGCGGGCCGGCGTGCGGGCCGCGCTGCTCGACGCCGTGGCGGCCGCCACCGAGCGCAGCCGCGAGTTGGGCCGGGGCTGAAGGACCCCTTAGCGTCGGTCGTTCGATGGAACCCCGGTTCGACACCATCTCCTTCCTCTCCGACTACGGCACCGCCGACGAGTTCGTGGGCGTGGTGAAGTCGGTGATCCGGGGGTTCGCCCCCCACGTGACGGTCCTCGACATCACCCACGAGGTGCCGCCCTACGACGTGCGCGCCGGGTCGCTGACCCTGGCCCGCGCCGTCCCGTACCTCTGCCCCGGCGTGGTGCTGGCCGTGGTCGACCCGGGGGTCGGCGGCGAGCGCCGGTCGGTCGCGATCGAGGTGGGCGGCGGCCAGTCGTACCTGGTGGGCCCGGACAACGGCCTGCTGGCGGCGGCCGTCGGCCTGGTCGGCGGCGCCACCGACGCCGTCGAGCTCAACAACCCCGAGTACCACCTGGAGGCGCCCGGGGCCACGTTCGCCGGCCGCGACGTCTTCGCCCCCGTGGCCGCCCACCTGTGCAACGGGGTGCCGCTCGACGAGCTGGGCGAGCGGATCGACCCGGCCACCCTCCTGCCCGGCGTGATCCCGCTGTCCCGCGAGGAGGACGGCAACGTGGTCGGCCAGGTGTTCTGGGTCGACCGGTACGGCAACTGCCAGCTCAACATCGACCCCGCGCAGATCGAGGGCTGGGGCGACCGGGTGCAGCTCCGCTGGACCCGCCCGACGCCCGGCTCCCGCACGGCCCGCCGGGTGAAAGCGTTCGAGGAGCTGGGCGACGGCCAGGTGGGCCTGGTCACCGACAGCTACGGCCTGCTTGCCGTGGCGGTCGCCAAGGGCTCGGCCGCCGACGTGCTCGACCTGGCCACCGGCGACGAGGTGGTCCTCGTCCCGCTCGACGACGACGAGCCCGAGGGCCCGATCTCCACCCCCGTCCAACTGGGAAGGAAGCCCTGATGCGGCCCGGAACGACCATCGCCCTGGCGATCCTGCTCGCCGCCATCCTCCTGGCCGGCACCATCCAGCTGCTGATGATCCTGTAGGGCGGTCGCCGGCCCGGGCGCTCGCCGCCCGCCGCTTGCCGGCTCGGGCGCCCGGCATCTCGGCGCCGGGCCGCGGCGCGGTGGTTGACTGGCACCGTGAACCTGGCATCGGTGATCGAGGCCCACCCGGCCGAGGCGGAGGCGCTGGTCGACGAGGCCGGACGGGTGGTCACCTACGGCGAGCTGCGCGACGACGTGGCCCGGCGGCGCGGCGGCCTGACGGGCCTCGGCCTCCGGCCGGGCGACCGGGTGGCGCTGGCGCTGCCCACCGGCCCCGACTTCGTCGCCACCTACCTGGCGGTCCTGGGCACGGGTGCGGTCGCCGTCCCCCTCAACCCGCACAGCCCGACCCCCGAGCTGCAGCGCGAGCTGACGGCGACCACGCCCCGGGTGCTGGTCGCCGGCCCCGACGCCGCGACCGCCGAACTCGACGTCGAGCACCTCGTCCCGGTGGGCGATCTCCGAGCCGGCGAGCCGGCCCCGGGGGCCGACACGGTCGGCGCGGCCGACGACGACGTCGCCGTCCTCGTCTTCACCAGCGGCACCGCCGGGCCCAGCCGGCCCGCCATGCTCACCCACGGCAACCTGCGGGCGAACATCGACCAGCTGTTCGAGAGCGGCGGCCGCCAGACCCCGGACGACCGGGTGCTGGCCGTCCTCCCGTCGTTCCACATCTACGGGCTCAACGTGGCGATCGGCGCGTCGCTGGCGGCCGGGAGCACCGTGGTCCTCGCCGAGCGGTTCGACCCCGCCGGCACGCTGGCGCTGGTCACCGGGCAGGGCGTGACCATCGTCCCGGGCGTACCGTCGATGTGGTCGGCGTGGGCCGCCCTCCCCGAGGCCGACGCCGCCGCCGACGCGTTCGCCAAGGTGCGGCTGGCCACCTCGGGCGCCGCCCCGTTCGACCCGGCGGTGCGGGCCGCGGTCCGCGACCGGTTCGGCCTCGACGTGGTCGAGGGCTACGGGCTCACCGAGGCGTCGCCGGCGGTCACGTCGGGCTTCGGCCTCGCCACCCCCGACGGCAGCATCGGCGTGCCGCTGCCCGGCGTGCAGGTCCGGCTGGTCGACCGGGTCGGTCCCGGCGTGAGCGGCGACGGCCCCGACCCGGGCGAGGTGGAGGACGTGCTGGTCGGCGACCCCGGCGAGATCTGGGTGCGGGGCCCCAACGTCTTCCCGGGCTACTGGGAGGACCCGGCCGCCACGGCAGCCGCCCTCACCCCGGACGGCTGGCTGCGCACCGGCGACGTGGCGGTGGTCGACGACGACGGGTTCCTCTACCTGGTCGACCGGGCCAAGGACCTGGTGATCGTGTCGGGCTTCAACGTCTTCCCCGCCGAGGTCGAGGACGTCCTGACCCACCACCCCGGGGTGGCGGAGGCCGCGGTCGTCGGTCGCCCCGACCCGCAGACCGGCGAGGCCGTCACCGCCTACGTGGTCGCCGCCGACCCCGAGCGGCCGCCGACCGGGCGCGAGCTGATCGACCACTGCCGCGACCACCTGGCCGGCTACAAGTGCCCGGTCGAGGTCGCCTTCGTGGCCGAGCTGCCCCACTCGCTGAACGGCAAGCTCCTCCGTCGCGCCCTCTGACCGGGGGCCTGACGTGGGCCGACGGGCGCTTGTGAGAATAGGAACAAGGGCGGGTTAGGGTGTCGGCTGGTATGGCCGAACGACCGAAGAGGCCGAAACGGAAGATCCCGGAGGCGACGGTCGCTCGCCTCCCCCTCTACCTCCGCAGCCTCCTCGAGGTGGCCGACCACGACACGCCCACGATCTCGTCGGAGCGCCTGGCCGAGCTGTCGGGGGTCAACGCCGCCAAGGTCCGGAAGGACCTCAGCTACCTGGGCAGCTACGGCACCCGCGGCGTCGGCTACGACGTCGAGTACCTGCTCTTCCAGATGAGCCGGGAGCTCGGCCTGACCAACGACTGGCCGGTCGTCATCGTCGGGCTCGGCAACCTCGGCCACGCCCTCGCCAACTACGGCGG
>DATCLV010000445.1:0-2291 GCA_036563745.1 Acidimicrobiales bacterium
TGAAGGTCTGGCCGCAGAACCGCGGGAACGTCGGGAAGCACAGCGACGCCTCCACGTGGTTCAGCGCCATGTCCGCCACCCGGGCGGCCGGGTCGTAGCAGCCGGGTCGCATCTCGTCGTAGGTGATGGGCGCCATGGTCATGTCGTCCCGGTCGAACCCGACCGCCGCCACGTGCCGCTTGTGGATGTACACGAGGTCCTCGAACACCCAGCAGTCGGCCGGCGGGCCGTCGGGGTCGAAGGTCTGCTCGTAGCTGCCGCCGCCCACGTGGCGCATGGCGCCGATCCCCCGGCGCTCCACCCGCGGGCCTCGGTCCCGGAGCTTGGCGGGCAACCAATCGCGCCACACGTGCGGGGGCTCGACCACGTGGTCGTCGACGCTCACGATCTTCGGGAAGTCGTCCACACCGTCCTCCGGTTCGCTCATCGGGCACCCGCCTGCGCCGCGGCCACCAGCTCCTTGCCCAGCACCTTGCCGACCTCGTTGCGGGGCAGGGCGTCGACCACCCGGAACTCGACCGGCACCTTGTAAGGCGCCAGGTGCTCCCGGCACCGCGCCTCCAGGGTCGCGGCGTCGAGACCCTCGGCCCTGCGAGGCGGGCCGTCGCCGGCCGCGCGCTCGCCCGCGGGCGCCGGGACCACGAACGCCCACGGCACCTCCCCCAGCCGGTCGTCGGGCACCCCCACCACCGCGGCGTCGGCCACCCCCGGCGCCAGCCGCAGCACCTCCTCGACCTCCGCCGGCGACACCTTGAGCCCGCCGCGGTTGATCATGTCGCCCAGCCGGCCCTCCACCCACACGAAGCCGTCGCCGTCGACCCGGCCCACGTCGCCGGTGCGGAACCAGCCGTCCGGGGTCAGCCGGTCGGCCAGGTCGCCACCGTCGGCGTAGCCCGCCGACAGGGCCGGGGTCCGCACCTGCAGCTCGCCGGTCGCCGGGTCGCTCCGCACCTCGACCCCGGCGTGGGGCCGCCCCACCGACCCCAGCTTGGCGACACCGTGCACCTTCCAGTCGGCGGCGCTCCAACCGACGATCTCGCCGCCGATCTCGGTCTGGCCGTAGCCGTTGAGGATCGCCGTGCCGAACCGGTCGTGGAACCGCCGGGCCTGCAGCGGCGACAGCGGCGCCGTGATGCTGCGGACGTACCGCAGCGGGGCCAGCGTCGTCACCCGGGGGTCGGCGGTGAGCATCGCCATCGCCGCCGGGGGCAGCACCGTCGACCGGATGCCGAACCGCTCGACCAGGCGGGCGAACCCGACGGGGTCGAACCCGTCCATCAGCACCACCGGCGCCCCCACCCGGCGGGCGAACAGCACCTGGTAGATGCCGGCCCACAGCGACAGCGAGACCGGGACGAGGTTCGGCATCGGGGGCGCGGGCGAGACCGACCCCGCCGGCCGACCCGATCCCGACCCCGACGGCGTCGACCGTAGCGTCCCGATCACGTTGTCGAGCAGGGCGAGGACGCCGTCGTGGGTGAGCAGCACCGGCTTCGGTCGCCCGGTCGTGCCCGACGTGAGCTGCACCAGCGCCGTGCCGGGGTCGAACCGCCGTCCCCCCATCGGTCCGGGTCGGAGCGCCGGCTCGTCGGGGCCCGGGCCGAGGACCACCACCGGCCGCCCGGGGAAGCGGTCGGCGTGGTCGGCCGTCGTGACGATCGGCGCCGGCTCCACCGAGCCCAGCACGTGCGCCAGGTCGGCGGTGGCCAGCCGGGGGTTGAGCGGCACGTAGGCGCCGCCGGCCCGCCACACGGCGAACAGGGTGGCGACCAGGTCGGCGCCGTCGGGGAGCATCACCCCCACCGGGCGGCCCGGCTCGATGCCGGCCAGCGCGGCGGCGATGGCGGTGGCCCGGGCCCGGACCTCGTCGAGCGAGTGGTCGACGCCGCCGACGTGCACGAGCAGCGACGCCCCGTCCCCCTCGTCCCCGAAGAGCAGCTCGGCGAGCCCCATCTCCCCCCGTTCCGACCGCCGTGGCGGCCCGTGTCGTGGCGCCGGCCTGGTCCCTGTGTGCCGTGTCGCTGTTCAGAATTCCGAACTACGATTCAATCTACTCGCACAGCGTCAGGGGGGAGCATGCGACCGGACGACATGATCATGGTGAGCGTCGACGACCACCTCGTCGAGCCGCCCCACCTGTTCGACGGGCACATCCCCGATCGCTACCGCGACCAGGCCCCCAAGGTCGTCCGCCGCGACGACGGCAGCGACGTCTGGGTCTTCAACGGCGCCGAGATCCCCAACATCGGGCTCAACGCCGTCGCCGGCCGCCCCAAGGAGGAGTACGGCGT
>DATCLV010000459.1:0-1994 GCA_036563745.1 Acidimicrobiales bacterium
GTCACTCCTCGTTCGCTCGTCTCGTCTTCCGTCTTCTCCGTCGACACCAGGAGGCGCGGCAACGCCCGAAGGTTCCCGGGAACCTTTCGGCGCCTGCGGCACTCTGGTGGGCATCGGGAAGGAGCACGAGACCGTCGAGCCGGCACTGGTGCGGCGCGCCCAGCGGGGCGACGCCGTGGCGCTCGACGCCCTCGTGCGGGCGCTGGAGCCCTACCTGGGTCGGATCTGCGGGGCGATCGCCCTGGAGGCCGGCGACGACGCCCTGCAGGAGGCCATGATCGCTGTCATCCGGAACCTCGGGTCGCTGCGGGACCCGCTCGCCCTCCGGGGCTGGGCGCGGCGGATCGCCGTGCGGGAGGCGGTGCGGGTGGCGCACCGCCACGACCGGACCGTGCCGGTCGACCCCGGCGACCCCGCCGGCCTCCTCGCCCGGGTGCCGGAGCTGGACGGGGCGCTCACCGGCGTCGAGGTCCGGTCCGTGCTCGCCGACCTGCGGCCCGAGCAGCGGGCCGTGCTGGTGCTCCGCCACGTCGACGGGGTCGGCGAGCAGGAGATGGCCGACCTGCTCGGGGTGGCGCCGGGCACGGTGAAGTCGCGGCTCGCCCGGGCCCGGGCGGCGTTCCGGGAGCAGTGGTCGTCGTGACCACCCCCGCCTTCCCCGAGGCGCGGCTCGACCGCATCGCCCGCCTCCACGTGCTGGCCGCCGCGCTGCCGGGCTCGATGGTGCTGGAGACGGTGATCGACGCGCCCTTCGACCGGGTGTGGACCTGGCTGGCCGACCTGGAGCGGTCGGTGCCGGCGTTCGAGTGCGACGTCGACGCCCTGCGGGTGGTGCGCCGGCGCCCCCGGCCCGAGGGCGGCGAGCGGCTCCGCATCCGGACCCGCAGCTCGGCCCGGTTCCTGTGGCTGCCGGTCGTGTTCGACGTCGACCTCGCCCCCGGCTGGTGCTGGATGGTCAGCCGCCCGCAGCTCTACCTGGTCGGGATGGCGGCCGAGCCCGACGGCGACCGCACCCGGTTCGCCCAGCTGGAGGGGTTCGGCACGAGCGGCCCGCCCGCGGTCCAAGCCCTGCTGCGCCCCCTGCTGGGGCTGAGCCGCTGGCGCCACCGCCGCCACGTCCCCCGCGACGTCGCCAACATCACCCGCCTCGCCGAGGACCTGCCCTGAGAGGCCGAGCGCCGAGCGCTGGGGACCTGCCCTGACGCGACGACGGCGCCACCCCCGGGAAGGAGCGGCGCCGTCGGTCACACGGGGTTGCCGACCCGACCCGGCTAGAAGTCGGCGTCGAGGTCGACCGAGCCGGTCACGCCGATCTGGTAGCTGGCGTTGCCCCGCTCGAAGAAGTTGCTCAGGCTCTGGACGTCCTGCAGCTCCATGAACGAGAAGGGGTTCTTGGTGCCGTAGTGCTTCGGGATCCCGAGCTGGGTGAGGCGCTGGTCGGCCACGTACTCGAGGTAGCGGCCGATGTCGCCCAGCGACAGGCCGGGGACGCCGTCGCCGATCATGTCCTCGGCGAACATCAGCTCGCACTCGATGGCCTCGGCCAGCATCTCGCGCACCGCGGTCTGCATCTCGTCGGTCCACAGCTCGGGCTCCTCGCGGCGGACAGTGCGCACGACCTCGAACCCGAAGTTCATGTGCATCGACTCGTCGCGGAACACCCAGTTGGTGCCGTCGGCCAGGCCCTTGAGCAGGCCCCGGTCCCGCAGGAAGTAGACGTAGGAGAAGGCCGCGAAGAAGAACAGGCCCTCCACGCAGGCGGCGAAGCAGATGAGGTGGAGGAGGAACTTCCTCCGGTCGTGGATGGTGCGCAGCTCGCTGAGCTCACCCATCGAGCCCATCCACTTGAAGCAGAAGTCGGCCTTCCGCTTGATCGACGGGATGTTCTCCACGGCGGCGAAGGCGGCCTGCCGCTCCCGCGGGTCGGGGATGTAGTTGTCGAGCAGCGTCAGGTAGAACTGCACGTGGAGCATCTCCTCGTACAGCTGCCGGCC
>DATCLV010000464.1:0-2896 GCA_036563745.1 Acidimicrobiales bacterium
AAGTAGCCGTAGACGCTGTGGGCCAGGTAGGAGCCCTCGACGAACTCCCCGAAGATCGACGTGAACTGGGTCCAGTTGCTCACCAGCGTCGGCTCGTGGAGGGGGCCCTTGGCGGCGACGCCCACGAAGGCGGCCACGGCGGTGCCGACGCCTTCGATCGGTCGGCTGCCCGCGTCGACCTCCTCGACGAAGACACCAGGTGACAGGTACTGCGGCATCGCCCCTCCCGGACGCTCACACGACCCGTCGAGCGTCCCCCCGACCCCGGGCGGCGACAACGGCCCGCCGGACGCCAGGCGGGGAACGGCCCCCTTCCCGTTGGGGCACGGGCCGGTGACTGCGGCCGAGCACGTTCTTCAACCGATTGGTTGACATAGGGAACCGGCGACCGTACGGTGTTCTCAACCAGATGGTTGACAAAGGAGGCACCCCGTGGCGGCCGATCCGCTCTCCAAGGTGTTCGCAGCCCTCGCCGACCCGCTCCGGCGCGACATGGTCGCCCGGCTGGCCGGCGGCGACGCCACCGTCGGGGAGCTGGCCGAGCCGTACGACGTGACCGTCCAGGCCGTGTCCAAGCACCTCAAGGTGCTGGAGGACGCCGGGGTGGTCAGCCGCCGCCGCGACGCCCAGCGCCGCCCCGTGCACCTCGAGGCGGCGGTGTTCGACCTCATGACCAAGTGGATCGAGCGCTACCGGCGCGAGGCCGAGGAGCGCTACCGCCGCCTCGACGACGTGCTGCGGGACCTCCCCGACGACGTCGAGCCCCTCCCACCGCCGACGTCGACCGCCCCGTCGCGGCGACCGACGCCACCGAGCCCACCGACAGGAGCAACGCCATGACCACCCGCACCCACGAGACCACCGTCGAGGCCGTCGAGGGGCTGCCGATCGTCCGCATCGTCCGCGAGTTCGACGCCCCGCCCGCCAAGGTGTTCCGGGCCCACACCGACCCCGAGCTCCTGCCGAGGTGGTACGGACCGCACGGCACGGAGACCCGCATCGACGACTGGGACTGCCGGCCGGGCGGCTCCTGGGCGCTCACCCACGTCAACGGCGAGCACGTGATGCGCGTGCGCGGCTGCTTCCACGACGTGCGGCCCCCCGGGGATGCCGGCCCCGCTGCGCAGCCGGCGAGCCGAGCGATCGGGACGATCATCCAGACCTTCGGGCTGGTCGACGACCCGGACAGCGTCGCCTTCGAGCGCTACACCGTCGAGGACCTCGGTGAGGGCCGCACCCGCCTCACCGTGTCGACCCTGGCCGAGTCGTTCGAGGCGCGCGACGCGATCATCGCCAGCGGCATGGAGTCCGGGGTCCGCGAGGGCCACGGGCGTCTCGACGCGCTGCTCGCCACCCTGTAGCCGGGCGCTCCGGCCGCGACCGGTCGCCCCCGGCGCCCGACCCCTCAGCCCTTCGGGTGGATGCCGTAGCGGAGCACCAGGAACGGGAGCCCGAACAGCCGGAAGGCGTGCTCGGCCCGCAGCTCGCCGGTGCCGGGATCGACGTGGACGTCCAGGTCCTCGGCGAACCCCGGCACCGCCAGCGTGCTGAGCTCGCCCGTGTCGGGGTCGACGAACGAGAGGTAGTGGCCGGGGTGGGGCAGGTCGGCGTGCGAGGTGAGCGTCAGCCCGCCGTCGGCCCGCGACCGGGGCGCCAGCGTGGCGGTGAAGCTGCCCTGCGGCAGCGGGAACCCCACCCGCACGTAGCCCCGGCCCTCGTGGCGGTACGTGGTGTAGAGGCCCACGTAGATGGGGTCGCCGCGGTCGGCGTAGGCGCGGATCCAGGCCCGGACCCGGCCGCCGTCCCACGTCACCAGGTCGATGCGGCTCTCGACGCCCCGCTGCACCTCCCGCTGGTCCATCGGCACGTTCGCCTGGCCGAGCGGCCGGGCCAGCAGCGTGCGGTACAGCAGGTAGCCGGGGCGCACCCACAGCCGCCACTCGGGGACGATGTCGAGCCGGTAGCGGGCGGTGCGCTCGTAGAAGTCCCGCACCCGGGGGTCGACGGCGGCGGGATCGAAGTCGGGGCCCGCCAGGTCGTCGAGGCGGTCGACGATGCCGACGTCGGCGTCCCGGGTGCAGGTGCCGCCCAGCGACTCGGCCAGGTCCCGGGCGTAGTCGGTGCCGACGTAGCGGCCGCGCGCCACCAGCGGCACCACGAACGGCAGGTCGGCGGCGGTCGCCCGCTCGGCCAGCAGCCGCACCTGCGGGTCGCGGAACACCGCCGCGGCGGCCAGCCGGTAGGCCACCACGGTGGCGCCGGCCACCACGGCCGGGCGCTGCCGGCGGAGCAGCCGGCCCACGGCGGCGCCGAACAGCGGGCCGCCCAGCACCTTCTGGGGGCGCAGGCCCAGCGCCCCGGCGACCGCCCCGGCCCCGGTGCCGACCGCCACCGGCCCGGCGCCCGCCCGGCCCGCCAGCCACCCGAGCGGCGCGGCCATGGCCCCGGCGCCCAACAGCCGGTACCAGAAGGCGGGGATCTCGTCGGGCCGCTGCCGCGACCGGGCCACCACCTCGGCGCCGACCATCGCGCCCGCCCCGACGACCACACCGGCCCCCTTGTGGCGCCGGGCCAGCGCCAGGCCGGCGAGCGCCCCGATCGCCCCGGCGGTCACCACTCCCGCAGCCTCGACGTCGGCCATCGGGCGAACCTACCGGCGGGGGCGCGGCGTCGGGCCCGGCGGGGTCACGCCGGCGCCGGTCACGCCAGCTCGCGGCGGGTCGGCGGCTCCCGGGTGGCGGCGAAGTCGCCGAGCACGGCGGTCGGTCCGGTGGGACGGACGACGTCCGACACGGGCGGCGGCGCGGTGAGACGGCGGAAGACCTCGACCAGCCACCCCAGCAGCGCCACCTCCCCGATCCGCTGGAAGGCGCCGGCCCAGCCCTCGACCGAGGTC
>DATCLV010000465.1:0-12312 GCA_036563745.1 Acidimicrobiales bacterium
CTCGAGCTGGGCGGCAAGAGCGCCCAGGTGGTGCTGGGCGACGTGTCCGAGGACCACGCCCGGTCGATCGGCTTCGGCGAGGTGCTGACCCACTGCGGCCAGGGCTGCGTGCTGAAGACCCGCCTCCTGCTCCCCGAGCACCTGCTCGACGCCTACAAGGAGGGCGTGGCCGCCGCCTACCCGACCGTCAGGATCGGCGACCCGCGCGACCCGTCCACCGTGCTGGGCCCGCTGATCCGGGAGCGCCAGCGCGAGCGGGTCGAGGGCTACGTCGCCTCGGCGCTCGACGACGGCGCCGAGCTGCTCTGCGGCGGCCGCCGCCCCGAGGGGTTCGACACCGGGTTCTTCTACGAGCCCACCGTGGTCGTCGGCCGGAACGACATGCGCATCGCCCAGGAGGAGGTCTTCGGGCCGGTCCTCACCGTCGTCCCCTACTCGGGCGCGGACGAGGACGCGGTGGCGATCGCCAACGACTCGATCTACGGGCTCGGCGGGGCCGTCGTGTCGGCCAGCACCGCGCGGGCGTTCAACGTCGCCCGCCAGATCCGGGCCGGGCACCTCACCGTGCAGGGCCTCGACGCGCCGCCGGCTCCCGGGAGCAAGGGCTACGGCCAGGGGCCCGGCTGGGGCGAGGACATGAAGGGCATCGGCCAGTCGGGGGCGTTCGGCGGCTACAAGCAGTCGGGCCTGGGCCGCGAGTGGGGCCACCACGGCATCGAGGACTTCACCGAGGTGAAGAACATCGTCTGGAGCTGACGGGCGCCGCCGCCTGCGGATCCGCCCGGACCGCAGGGCGGCGCCCGACCTGGCCTGCGCCAGCTCAGGCCAGGTCGGGCCAGCCCCGGTGGTAGAGCGCACCGGACGCCCGGCGCACCAGGTGGTCGTCGCGGCGCAGCCGGGCCCAGTGGTAGTCGAGGTAGTCCTCGATCGCCACCGCGCCACGGTGGACGGCGTCGACCAGCGCCGCCCGGCCCTCGTCGAGCGCGGCGGGGCGGCGGCCGAGCAGCCGGCCGAGGTCGTCGAGCTCCCGCTCGGCGAACAGCCCGCCGTTGCGGTCGAGCTCCTGCAGGACCTTGAGCTGCCGGGCGATCGCCTTCGCCCGGTTGGCGGCGCCGCGGTCCCCGATGCTCGGCAGCAGCGAGCGGAGCTGCCCGAGGATCTCGTCGTACAGCGCGGTGTGGGCCGGCTCGGGCGCCTCCTCCACCTCCCGCGGCGGGCGGTCGAGGCCCATCGCGTCGGCCGTGGCGTCGAGCCGCATGCGCCGGTGGAGCATCGAGAGGATCAGCGCGCTCCCGTCGGCCGCCCGGTTGACGGCGACCGGAGCACCGGTGTCGAGGCCCCCGGCGCCGCCCGCCCCACCGACGCCGAGGCCGAGGCCGAGGACGCCGGCCCCGGGGCCCATGGGGGCGAGGCCGAACCAGGGACCGAGGCGGGCGAAGGCGTTGAGCCGGTAGTAGCGGACCCGGGCCGGGTCGACCTCGATGCCGCTCCACGCCTCGTACTCGCGGAGCCGGTCGGGGAAGTGGGTGAAGCTGTGCTGGGCCGTCCGCCAGGAGAGCCAGGCGATGTCGTCCATCGGGTCGCCCAGGTGCGCCAGCTCCCAGTCGACGATCCCGGTGACCTGGCCGTCCCGGTAGAGGAAGTTGCCGGGGCCGGTGTCGCCCTGCACGAGCACCACCGGGCCGTCGGCGTCGGGCACGTGGGTGCGGAGCCACTCGGCGGTCCAGGTGACGAGCGGGTCGGGCCGACCGTGGGCGGCGGCCGCCAGGAAAGCCTCGCTGCCGGCCAGCTGGTCGAGCTGGTGCTCGCGCCACGTCTTCACCGGGCCCAGCGACGGCAGGTCGAGGGCGTGGGCGCCGAGACGGTGCCAGGTGGCGAGGTGGCCGACGAAGTCGCGGGCCACCGCCTCCTGCTCCTCGACGGTGGCGGGCGGGTGGAACCACACCGTCCCGGGGATGCGGTCGACGAGCAGCAGGTCGAGGCCGGCGTCGAACCCCCAGACCCGGGGCACCGGGATGCCGTGCGGGCGCAGCGCCCGGTACACCTCGGCCTCGACCTCGAAGCCCCGGAACGAGCTGGGCGCCGGCAGGTTCCGTCCCGACTGGAGGAACAGCGCCTCGGGGTCGTCCCCCGGTCGGGGCCCGGTGACGTCGACGAACCAGCCGACGCGGCCGCCGGCGGGGATCCGGCGCGCCCCGACGAGCCGGCGCCCGGTGACCGACTCGATCCAGTCGACCGCCGGCGGAGCGAGGCCGCCGGTCCCGGTCGTCGCCGTGTCCCCGGTGTCGACCGGGTCGGCGGCGGTGGCGGCGCGGCCGGCCGCGGCGGCCGCGGCGGCCGCGCCGGCGATCGTGGTGGTGTCGTCGGTCTCGGCGGCGGCCATCGGCAATACCGTATACTCATTCCTCGATGTCGGCGCCTCGGATCCTGCCGTCCCTCACCCCCGTCGACCGCCCGTACTGGACCGGCGGCGCCTCCGGGCAGCTGCTCGTCGAGCGCTGCGCCGGCTGCCGCCGCTGGCAACACCCACCGGGCGGGAGGTGCCGGAGCTGCGGCGGCCCGGCCACCCCCGAGCCCGTGAGCGGGCGGGGCACGATCTTCACCTTCACCGTCAACCACCAGCCCTACCACCCCGACGTGCCGACGCCCTACGTGGTCGCCATCGTCGAGCTGGAGGAGCAGGCCGACCTGCGGCTGCCCACCAACATCGTCGACTGCGACCCCGACGACGTCCGCATCGGCGCCCCCGTCGAGGTGCGCTTCGAGGCGCACGGCGAGGTGCACGTGCCGGTGTTCGTCCTCGCCGATGCCGCGGGAGAGGCCCGGTGAGCGCACCCCCGGAGTCGAAGGCGATCATCTCCGGCCTCGGGATCTCGGCGATCGGGCGCCGCCTGGGCATCCCGGCCCTCGACCTCACCGTCGAGGCCGCCCGCGAGGCCATCGCGGACGCCGGGCTCACCCCGGCCGACGTCGACGGCATCGCCACCATGGGCGACACCCCGCCCGACGAGGCGCAGGCGGCGCTGGGCATCGAGGCCACCCTGTGCACCGGGTTCGCCACCGGGGGCCTGCTGTCGCCGGTGATGTCGGCGTTCCTGGCGGTGGCCGAGGACCAGGCCCGCCACGTGCTCGTCTACCGCACGGTGCAGATGATGGGCGGCACGATCCTCCCGGCCGCCGGCGGGAACGGGTCCGGTGGCGGCGGTGCGGGCGCGCCGCCGTCGCCGGGCGACGCGGCGCGGCTGGCGTCGGTCATGGGCGACATGGGCTCGCTGCTCGCCCACCACGCCTACTCGGCCGCCAACTGGGTGGCGATGCACTGCGCCCGCCACATGCACCTCTACGGGACCACCAGGGAGCAGCTCGGCGCCATCGCCGTCAACGCCCGGCGCAACGCGGCCCGCAACCCGCGGGCCGTCTACCGCGCCCCGATGACGCTCGACGACTACCTGGCGGCCCGGCCCATCTCGACCCCGCTCGGGCTCTACGACTGCGACGTCCCGGTCGACGGGGCGATCGCCGTGGTGGTGTCGGCGGCCGACCACGCCACCGACTGCCCGAACCCGCCGGTCCGCGTGGCGGCGATGGGCGGCGCGCCGGGCACCGGCGGCTGGATCCACCGGCCCGACTACCCGGCGATGGCGTCGGTCGAGGCGGCGGCGGAGCTGTGGTCGCGCACCGACCTGACGCCGGCCGACGTCGACGTGGCCGAGCTCTACGACGGCTTCACGTTCCTGACCATCGCCTGGCTGGAGGCGCTCGGCCTGTGCGGCCCCGGCGAGGGTGGGCCGTTCGTGGAGGGCGGCGAGCGCATCGCCCTCGACGGCGAGCTCCCGCTGAACACCTACGGCGGGCAGCTGTCGGCCGGGCGCCTGCACGGGTACTGGGTGCTGCACGAGGCCTGCCTGCAGCTGCGGGGCGCCGCCGGCGAGCGCCAGGTGCCCGGGAGCCCGGAGGTCGCGGTCGTCTCCGCCGGGGGCGGCCCGATCGCCGGGTGCATCCTGCTCACCCGCTGAGGCCGCGACCCCGGGCGACCCCAGGCGACCCGGCCGACCCGACCGACCTGACCGACGATCCGGACACCGACGAGGAGCGACCATGGAGTGCGAGGCCATCGAGTTCGAGGTCGGCAGCGACCACGTCGCCACGATCACCCTCAACCGGCCCGAGGTGCACAACGCCTGGAACGACCGGATGGCCGGCGAGATCTCCTGGGCCTGGGAGACGATCCGCGACGACGACGGCATCCACGCGGTGGTGCTGCGGGCCAACGGCGAGAAGGCGTTCTGCACCGGCGCCGACGTCCGGGGCGGCACGACGTGGTTCTTCAGCTCGAACGTGTGGAACACCTTCGACCCGGGACGGACGCTGTCACCCAAGGCGCACCACCGCTGCTGGAAGCCGGTGGTCGTCGCGGTCCACGGCATGTGCGCGGGCGGGGCCCAGTACTTCCTCAACGAGGCCGACATCATCATCGCCTCGGAGGACGCGACGTTCTTCGACCCGCACGCCAACGCCGGGATCGTGTCGGCCCTCGAGCCGATCGGGATGCTGCACCGGGGCGTGCCGCTGGGCGACGTGCTGCGCTGGGCGCTGATGGGCAACGAGGAGCGGATCACCGCCGCCACCGCCCTGCGCCTGGGGCTGGTGACCGAGGTGGTGCCCCGGGAGCAGCTGCGCGACCGGGCGGCGTCGATCGCGGCCAGCATCGCCGCCCGCAACCCGCGGGCGGTGCAGGGCAGCGTCCGGGCGATCTGGGAGTCGCTCGACATGACCCGGTCGATCGCCCTCCAGAACGGCATGGCCTACACGACGATCGGGAACCACCCGCGCCCCGAGGGCCCCACCGGCCCGCCTCCGGGCGACGGCGGGCCGGCGTTCCGCTGAGCGCCGACCGCGCTATTCAACCTACGCTTTCGGGTCTCGCCGCCCGATACACCCCTTGACTCGGCACATTCCGTGAGAGAATAGTGTCCTTAATTACTCGCGGGGGGCGGGAACGGCAGGCATCAGAAGGTCGACGTCGATCGGTCACCGCGACAAGGCACTCGGGAGGGACCTGTGACCCATCAACGCCGAACCTGGCGACTGCTCGCCGTGCTGAGCTCGCTGGCGTTCCTCGCCACCGCCTGCGGCGGCGATGACGACGAGGAGGGCGGCGACGACCCCGCCGACGAGGAGGCGCCCCCCGCCGAGGACGTCCTCGGCGAGCCCGACGAGGCCACCGGGGAACCCGTGAAGGTGGGCATCATCCACGAGGGCGGCTCCGACGCCATCGGCTCGCAGTCGGCGCTCACCGAGACCGGCGCCGAGATCGCCGCCGAGTACGCCAACGAGTACCTCGGCGGCATCGCCGGCCGGCCCATCGAGCTCGTCTTCTGCGGCACCGAGGCCACCCCGGCCGGTGCCCAGGACTGCGCCAACCAGATGGTCGAGCAGGACGTCGTGGCGGTCACGATGCCGTTCAACGGCTTCGGCGAGGCCACGGCCCCGATCATCACCGGCGCCGGCATCCCCTACGTCATCGGCTCCGGCAACTCGGCCGCCGAGCTGACCGCCCCGGGCGCCTTCGCCCTGACCGGCGGCTACCCCGGCACCCTCGGCGCCTTCGCCCGGCACGCGGCGGACCAGGGCTTCGAGAAGTTCGCCATGATCACCATCGACGTGCCCTCGGCCACCCAGGCCGCGGAGCAGCTGGGCGGCATGGTGTTCGGCAACGCCGGCGTCGAGTTCGACGTCATCACCGCCGCGCCGGGCACGCCCGACCTGACGCCGCAGCTGCAGGCGGCCGTCGACGGCGGCGCCGACGCCATCGGCCTCACCGGCGACGTCACGTTCTGCACCTCGTTCCTGCAGGCGTACCAGACGCTGGCCCTCACCGTGCCGAAGTACCTGATCGGCCCCTGCGTCGACCAGACGGTCATCGAGTCGCTCGGCCCGGTGCTGGAGGGCTCGCTCCTGGCCACCGGCAGCTCGGGCGCCGGTGACGACGTGGAGCTCTACGGCGCCATGGTCGCCACCTACGGCGAGGACATCGACCCCGACCCGATCGTGAGCACCGGCGTGGCCGCCGGGACCGGCGCGGTGATGAACCTCGTCCGGGCCATGGAGGGCCTGACGGGCGAGGTCACCAAGGACACGGTGATGGCGCAGATGCAGGCCGCCGCCGACGTGCCGCTGTGGCTGGCCGACGGCCAGACCTTCACCTGCGACGGATCGGCGGTCGCCATGATGCCCAACGTCTGCTCGGTCGGCTTCTACATCGGGACGCTCACCGCCGAGGGCGGCGTCGAGGACCCGGTCCCGGTCGACCCGACCTCGCTGTTCGAGCTCTAGCCGGTCGCTCGGACAGGTGAGGGTGGGGTGGGGCCCGTCCCCACCCCACCCCCGCGTCGGGCACTCTGGTCAGCTGCTGGTCAGCCGCTGGTCAGCTGCGGCCGAGGTAGGCGGACTCGATGCCGTCCCGGTCGGCGGCGAGGTCGGCGGCGGGGCCGCGCAGGGCCACCTCGCCGTGGACCAGCACCACCGCCTGGTCGGCCACCTCGAGCGCCAGGCGCACGTGCTGCTCCACCAGCACCACCGCCGCGCCGCTGCCGTCGGCCACCTGCCGCACGACCGGCATCAGCGACTCGACCACGATCGGCGCCAGGCCCATGCTCATCTCGTCGACCAGGAGCACCCGGGGCCGCTGCACCAGGGCCCGGGCCAGCGCCAGCATCTGCTGCTCCCCGCCCGACAGCAGGCCGGCCTTCAGCTTCGCCCGCCGGGCCAGCGCCGGGAACAGGTCGAGCATCTCCTCCACCCGCTCCGTGGCCCGCCCGGCGGCCAGCTTCAGGTTCTCGGTGGTGCTGAGCTGGGTGAACAGCGCCCGGCTGTCGGGGACGAGCACGACGCCCGCCCGGTTCGCCCGCCGGGGCGACCCTGGCGGCAGCGCCCGACCGTCGACCGCCACGGTGCCCTCCAACGGCGCGAGGAACCCGCCCAGCGTGAGCAGCAGGGTCGTCTTCCCGGCACCGTTGGGGCCGAGGACGGCCACGATCTCGTCGGGCCGCACGGCGAGGTCGATCCCCCGCCCGACACTGATGTCGCCGTAGCCGATGGCGAGGCCGTCGCAGCGCAACCGCAGGCCGTCGGGACCGACCCCGCCGTCCTCGAGGGCGGCCGACGGGTCGACCGGGTCGGCGGCGTTGCCGGTCGCGGGGGTCGCCGGGGTGGCGGGCGTGGCGGTCACGTGGGGACCCCTTCCTCTTCCTCGACGTCCTCGACGTCCGTCGCGACCGGGGTGTCGCCCGCGTGGGTCGACCCCAGGTAGGCGGCGGCGACCGCCGCGCTGGCGCGGATCTCGGCCGGTGGGCCCGAGGCGACGAGCTCGCCGAAGTCGAGCACGTGGATCTCGTCGCACAGGCCCAGCACGAGGTTCATGTCGTGGTCGACGAGCAGGATCGTCACGCCGCTGTCCCGCACGGCCCGCAGCCGGCCGGCGAGCCACCCGCTCTCGGTGCTGTCGAGGCCGGCGGCGGGCTCGTCGAGCAGCAGCACGCTGGGCCGCCCGGCCAGCGCCCGGGCCACCGACACCAGCTGGCGCCGCCCCTGCGACAGCTCGCGGACGTTGCGCTCCCGGTCGGCGGTGAGGTCGAGCAGGGCCAGCACGGCGTCGAGGTCGGCGGCGCCCGCGCCCCGACGGCGCCCGGCGACGAGCTGGCCGACCACCACGTTCTCCTCCACCGTGAGGTCCTCGTAGAGGTCGAGGCCCTGGAACGTCCGGCCGAGCCCGGCCGCCGCCCGGCGGTGTGGCGCCAGGCCCCGCAGCGAGCGGCCGCCCAGCTCGATCACGCCCCGGCTGGCGGCGAAGCCGCAGACGGCGTCCATGATCGTGGTCTTGCCGGCCCCGTTCGGCCCGATGAGGCCGGTGATGCTGCCCGCCGCCACCGTGAACCCGACGTCCTTCACCGCGGTCACGCCGCCGTAGGTGACGGTGAGCCCCTCGACCTGCAGCGTCGAGCCGGCCCGGCCCTCGCGCCCGGTCCCGTCGCCCTCGCCATCCGACACCGCAGCCGCCGGCCCGACCGGCGCGACGGGCGCCACCGCCGGGACCGGCGCGTCGGCATCGTCCCCACCCATCGGCCCGGCGGGCGCACCCCCGTCGACGCCTGCGTCCGACGCCACCCGCAGGCGGGCCTGGCGCCGCTTGTCCCGGTCGAGGTGCACCGGCCCGACGATCCCCTCCGGGTTCTTCACCACGGTGAGGATCACGCCCAGGCCCGACAGGATGCTGTACCAGGGCCCGATGTCGACCGCCCGGTCGAGCGCCACGAACATGATCCCGCCCGCCGAGACGACCCCGGCCGCGATCCCGCCGCTCACCGACGTGATCCCGGCGAGGAACGCCGTCGAGAACACGGTGAGCCCCTCGAAGATGCTGAACGACTGGTAGGTGACGTTCGTCTGCTTGTAGGCGAGCAGGGTGCCGCCGAGCCCGGCGATGAAGGCGCCGATCGCGAAGCCGATCAGCTTCGTCCGGACCACCGAGATGCCGGCGCCGGCCGCCGACCGCTCGTTGGCCCGGACGGCGAGCATGGCCGAGCCGAGCCGGCTGGTCCGCAGCCACGCCACGCCGGCGGCGGTCGCCGCCAGCACCAGCAGGCACAGCAGCCCGAAGTTCCAGCGGGGGAACGCCTCGCCGGTGCCGACGCCCAGGTCGATCCCGAACAGCTCGGGGTTGGCGACCTGCGCCCCGCCGGCGCCGCCGTTGAAGCTGTTGTTCCGGAACCACAGCGCCTCGACGGCCAGGGCGAAGATGAGCGTGACGACGCCGACGAGCATCCCCCGGATGCGCAGGGCCGGCAGCCCGACGACCACGCCGATGACGCCGGCGCCGAGCGCCGCCACCAGCGGGCCGAGCGGGAACGGCACGCCCCACGAGTCGGTCAGCCCGCTGAGCAGGAACCCGGCGACGCCGGCCAGCGTGAGCTGGGCGAGCGAGATCTGCCCGCAGTAGCCGGTCACGACCACGAGCGACAGGGAGATGACCCCGTAGATGATCGAGTTGATGACCGCGGACCGGTAGCTGCCGTCGGTGGCGGTGATCGCCACGAGCCCGATCGCCGAGCCGACCGCCAGTGGCAGCCGCCACGACCGGGGCCGCGGCGCCCGCCCCAGCGTCTGCAGGACGAGCGTGCCCCGGGTGGGCAGCGGGCGGCCCCGCACCAGCAGGGCGGCCAGCACGAGGACGAGCGGGATGAGCTCGGACGTGCCCTGGTCGGGGAACCAGGAGTGCCGGCCGGGCATGAACACGGCGAGCGACTGGAGCGCCCCGATGGCGATCGCCCCGAGGAACGCCGGCAGCAGCGCCGTGAACCGGCCGAGCACGGCGGCGGCCAGGGCGGGGACGATGAACAGCGTGTAGGTGCCGGGGATGAGCGGCACGAGCGGGGCGATGAGGATGCCGGCCAGGCCCGCCACCGCGGCGCTGACCGCCCAGTTGGCCATGGCGATCCGCTCGGGCGAGATGCCGGTGACGAGCGCGCCGACCTCGGTCTCGGCGGCCGCCCGGGTGGCGACGCCGAACCGGGTGAACCGGAACATGGCGGCCAGCACGAGGGTGACGGCGACGACGGTCACGGCCAGCCACAGCCGGTCGGTGACGATCCGGACGTCGCCGAAGGTGAGGTCCTCCCGGGGGAAGATCGGCTCGACGAGCACCTGCGCCGACCCGACCCGCTCGCTGACGATGGCGGTGAGCAGGATCATCACGCCGAGCGAGCCGACGGCCTTGGCCAGCGGCAGGGCGTTGCGCAGCGGGCGGAACACGGCCACGTACAGCAGGACGCCGAGCAGGGCCTCGATCGCCAGCGTCACCAGGAGCGCCGGCCAGAACCCGACCTCGCCGCCCAGGTCGTAGGTCTTGGGCCCGATCGGCAGCGGGGCCAGCAGCTCGCCGCGGCGGAGGAAGGCGTACGTGTAGGCGGCGTGCAGGGACAGGGCGCCGGTGGCGAAGTTGAGGACGCCGGAGCTGCGGTAGGTCACCACGAGCCCCACGGCCAGCGCCGCGAACACCGCGCCGTTGCCGAGACCCAGGAGCAGGAAGTTGAGGTAGTCGGTCACGGGGCCTCCCGGTGGCCGTGCGCCCGGCGCCCGCTCAGCCGGCCGGGACCGGGGCCGGTTCCCAGGTCAGGGGCAGGGCGTCGAGCCCGTACACGCCGCCGCAGTGCTCGACGGCGGGACGGTCGCCGTCGAGGCGGTAGTCGGGGATGCGCCGGTGCCACTCCTCGAGGGCGATCGCCATCTCCTGGCGGGCGAGGTGCGAGCCGAGGCAGCGGTGCGGTCCGGCCCCGAAGGCGACGTGGCGGGTCGGGCCCCGGTCGAGGCGGAACTCGGTCGCCCCGTCGAACGCCTCCTCGTCCCTGTTGGCCGACCCGAGCGGGAAGACGACCATGTCGCCGGCCTTCAGCGGGCAGCCGTGGAACTCGACGTCCTCGGCGACCTTGCGGGCGGTCTGGACGATCGGGAACGTGCGCAGCACCTCCTCGACCGCCGAGGGGATCAGCGACGGGTCGGCGACCAGCCGCGCCCGGTCGGCGGGGTGGGTCGCCAGGTGGTGCATGCCGTAGGACAGCTGGGCGGCGACGGTGTCGAGCCCGGCCATGAACAGGAGGAGCAGGCACGACAGGAGGTCGGCCTCCGCCACCGGCTCGCCGTCGACCTCCCAGTGGAGGGCGGCGCTGACGATGTCGTGGCCCCCGGTGTCGCCGGCGGCCCGGCGCTCGGCGATGAGCCCGCCGAAGTACTGGACGACCTCCAGCATCGCCACCATGGCGTCGTCGGGCGGCGAGTCGTCGTCGCGGCGCAGGATCCGCTCCTCCCACCCGAGGAAGGTGGGGAGCAGGTCGGTGGGGGCGCCGAGGATGTCGAGGAAGATCGTGGTGGGGAACGTGAGGGCGAAGTCGGCGACGTAGTCGCACGAGCCCTGGGCGGCGATCGTGTCGATCAGCTCGCCGGCGAAGGCCCGCTGCTCGGCCTCGATGCGCCGCACGGTGGGCGGCGAGAAGAAGCCGGCGAGGAGGTGCCGCCACTTCCCGTGCTCGGGCGGGTCGAGCATGATCGGGATCCACTTGTAGGGCGGGTCGGGCACCTCCGGCACGATCACCGAGCTGGAGAAGATCTCGGGGTGCTGGAGCCCGTCCACGATCACGTCGTGGTCGAGGAAGACGTAGTAGCCCTGGGCCGTGTCGGTCCAGAAGTAGGGGCGGCTGCGGTGGCGAAGCTCGTCGAGGCGCCGGAAGTAGGCCAGCGGCTCCCGTCGGGGGCCGGCCGTCGAGTACTCCTCCACCGGGCACGCCGCCCGCTCACCGCTGCTGGCCATGGCTCCCCCCTTGCGCGCTGTCCGTGCCGACAGACTAGCAATAGAGGGTACTCAATGCAGCGGGTGGGTCAGCCGCCCGTGCCCGTCCGGTCGAGCGCCTCGAGGATGGGGCGCGGCGCGTAGGTCTGGTCCTCGCCCCAGCCGACGAGGCCGTCCCACTCCCAGCGGAACAGGCCGGTGCCGCTGGGCTCGCCGGGCTCGCCGTGCCGGGCGACCAGCTCGCCGGCCACCGCCAGCTCGCGGCCGTGCTCGTCGACGGCCTCGATCTCGACGCGACGGATCCACCGGGTCTCGGGATCGAGCCAGGTGCGGCGGCGCCCCGCTACGAGGTGGCCGTACTCGCCGTCGCGCAGCAGGTAGCCGGTCGACAGCTCGTCGGTCGCCACCCCGTCGACCACGGTCGGGCGGGTGTAGAGCAGCCAGCCGTTGCGCCCGTCGGCGGTGCCGAACGGGTAGCCGACGCCCTCGGGCGGTCGGGACGGGCGCTGCGTCCCGGGCGTGCCGTCGGCCCCGCCGGCCCCGTCGGCCCCGCCGGTCGGCTTCGGCTTCGGCTTGCGGGGGTCGGGGCCCTGCGGGCGCGGCCCCCACGAGCGGTCCCGCACCGACAGGCAGTCGACCTCCAGCCGCTCCCCGTGCAGCACGACCGTGCCGGTCACGTGCATCGGCTGGTCGAAGTGCCGGCCCCGCCAGAACGGCGCCACCCCGATCGGGTGCGAGCTCGGGGCCATGATCCCGTCGAAGCGCAGGTCGGCCTCGAAGCGACCGGGGTCGTGGTAGCGGACCCGGTACGAGGTCAGCGGCTCCAGCACCTGGAGGTGGTTGCCGTTCGGGAGCCGGGCGTCCCGCAGGTCGAGCGCGTCGAGGTCGGGCAGCGGAAGGCCCTGGTGACGGGCCTGGTAGAGCGCCGGTGCGGGCGAGTCGTCCCACACCCAGGCGCCGCCGTTGCACAC
>DATCLV010000470.1:0-2702 GCA_036563745.1 Acidimicrobiales bacterium
GACGCCCTCGCCGAGGAAGGCCCCATCACGTTCCAGCGCGCCGAGGAGGAGGGGCTCGAGGACGTCGACTTCGGCGACCACTGCGACCCCGAGACCGGGCGCATCATGTTGCCGACCACGACCGCCGCCCAGTGCGTCGAGGCGTTCGAGGGCGACAACGGCGGCGCCACGTCCCAGGGCGTGACCGAGGACGAGATCCTCATCGTCAGCTACGCCACCGACCCGGCGCTCGACCCGCTGGCCGCGTCGATCGCCTCGGGTGGCGGCGCCGACACCGACCCCGCCAAGACCGAGGAGGCGCTGCGGAACTACGTGCGCCTCTACAACGAGGTGTTCGAGACCTACGGGCGCACGGTCCGGCTGGAGCGGTTCATCGGCTCCGGGGCGTCCGACGACGTGGAGGCGGCCAAGGCCGACGCCATCGCGATCGCCGACATGGAGCCGTTCGCGGTGATCGGCGGCCCCGGGCAGGCCACCACGCCGTTCGCCACCGAGCTGGCCCGGGCCGGTGTCGTGTGCGGCCCCAACTGCGCGCTGTCGGAGCCCGAGAGCATCGTCGAGGAGAACTTCCCGTACCTGTGGCCGCCCGGCCCCACCCCGGACCAGGCCGCGGCGCTGGCCGCCGAGATGGTGGGCAAGCTCGTCGGCCCGGGGAAGGCCGAGCTGGCCGGCGACGAGGCGACGCGGGCCCGTGACCGGGTGTACGCCCTCGTCCACTACGACACCCCGGGCGGCGACCACCAGCAGATCTTCGAGAAGCTGCGGGACGACCTGGCCGACAACGGCATCGAGCTCGCCACCGACGTCCGCTTCGAGCTCGACCTGGCGACCGCCCAGGAGAACGCCCGGACGATCATCGCCCGCCTGGAGGAGGCGGAGGTCACCACCGTCCTCTACTACGGCGACCCGTTCACCCCGAGCACCCTCACCAAGGAGGCGACCGCCCAGGACTACCACCCGGAGTGGATCATGGGCCCGACGGTGCTGGGCGACTCCACGTTCTTCGCCCGGATGATGGACGGCGAGCAGTGGAAGAACGGGTTCGGCATGTCGCTGATCGCCGGTCGCGGCACGCCCGACACCAACGAGTCGAGGCACATCTACGAGTGGGCGTTCGGCGAGGAGCCGCCGTCCAACACGGTGACGGTCAGCGAGCCGCCGCTGCGGACGATCTTCACCGGCATCCACCTGGCCGGGCCGGAGCTGACGCCCGAGACGTTCCGCGACGGCCTGTTCCGCTACCTGCCGTCGGGCGGCACGCCCACCAATCCGCAGGTCTCCCGGGGCGACCACGGCTTCTGGCCCGGCACCGACCTGGGCGGCATCGACGACATGACCCTGATCTGGTGGGACCCCGACGCCGAGGGCCCCGACGAGATCGACAACGAGGGTCCCGGCATGTACCGGTACGCCAACGGCGGCGAGCGCTACACCCTCGGCAACCTGCCCGAGTCCATCGAGGAGGCCGGGCTGTTCGACGAGGCAAGCTCGGTCACCCTCTACGAGGAGCTCCCCGAGGAGGACGTCCCACCCGACTACCCATCACCCGATCTCGACTGAACCGGCCCTGACGGGCCGGGCACCACCACTTGACCGGACGAGCAGAGGGGGGCCGACGTGCCGGCCCCCTCCGGGCGGATCGCCGGTCGGGCACCCCCAGGCACGACGTCGACCAGGAGGAGCGACGAGATGTCAACGACAGACGACGAGCCGGGCATCGCCGGCAAGTCGGGCACCGACGGCGGGAACGGCCCCGTGCCGGCCGACGGCCCCACCCCCAGCCCCACCGACGACGCCCCGGCCGCCGCGGCCGGGACCGACGCCCCGGCCGACGGCGGCGACGGCGACGGCGACGGTGCGAAGGCCGACGCCGGCGACCCGAAGGCCGAGCCCACCGCCACCGCGCCCCGTTCCCGGCTCGCCGAGCAACGGGCCGCCCGCGCCGCCGAGCGGTCGTCCCGCAACGGCTCGGCCGGCTTCGGCCGCGCCGCCAAGCGGTACGGGCCGTTCGTGGCCATCGCCGTGATCCTGGTGGCCGCCATCGCGATCTTCAGCGGCGGTGACGACGGCGACGACGGCGATGGCGGGGGGAGCGAGACGGCCGCCGCCATCGACGTGGACGAGCTCATCGCCAGCGGCCCCATGACGCCCCAGAAGGCCGAGGCCGAGGGCGTGGAGGTCGACTTCGGGCCCCACTGCGACACCGAGCGGGGCCTGGTCGCCATCCCGACCGTGTACGCGGCGCCGTGCGTCGAGCCCTTCGAGGGCGACAACGGTGGCGCCACCGCCCAGGGCGTGACCGAGGACGAGATCCTCGTCGTCCGGTACGAGACCGATCCCGCGGTCGACCCGGTCGGCGCGTCCCTTGTCCGGGCGACCGGGGTGGAGACCAACCCGGAGACCGCCTTCGAGACGGGCGAGGACTTCGCCGCGATCTTCGCCGAGTACTACGAGACCTACGGGCGTGAGGTGCGCTTCGTCCAGTTCCTCGGGTCGGGGCCCTCCGACGACGAGGAGGCCGCCCGCAACGACGCCATCGCCATCGCCGACATGAAGCCGTTCGCGGTGATCGGCGGGCCGTCCCAGTCGGCGGCGGTGTTCGCCAGCGAGCTGGCGCGGGCCGGCGTGCTGTGCGTCGCCTCGTGCGCCCAGGCGCTGCCCGACGAGGTGGCCGAGCCGTACGCGGGGTGGCTGTTCCAGAC
>DATCLV010000476.1:0-4180 GCA_036563745.1 Acidimicrobiales bacterium
GTCACGTACTGGGTGAGCACCGGGTCGTCGGTCTCGGTGTCGACGCTGCTCACCTTGATCGTGAACCGGGTGCCGCTGCCGCCGACCCGGATGCTGTAGGCCTCGGAGGTGGTGGTGATGCTCCGGCCGGGGATCAGCGGCTGGTGGAAGTGCATGTCCTGCTCACCGTGGACGATGAACATGAGCGCATCGCCCGGGACCACGTCGGCGACCGCGAGGCCCATCGCCTCCCAGGTCGGCACCACGCCGAAGACCGGCGGGGCCACCTTGCCGGAGCTGTAGGCCGGGTTGTCGTCGTTGGTGGCGGCGGCGTACTCCTGCGCCCGCGCGCCGTCGATCGTGGCGGTGCGCGGCTCGTAGGTGGTCCCCAACTTGTCGGTAGGCAAGGCCACGGTGCGACTCCTGGGTCGTCGGCGGACGATCGGCTCGTGCCGGTCGACGGTGTCCACCCAGCACGGCGAGCCGTAGCGGGAGCCTAACGGTCGGGAGGCAACGCCACCCAGAAACCCCGGAGCCGCGGTCGGGGGCGGCGGCAGTAGCGTCGTCCCGATGACCGCTCCCCCCACCCGCGCGCTCCTCGTCCGGCACGGCCAGTCCGAGTGGAACCTCGTGGGCCGCTGGCAGGGCCAGGCCGACCCGCCGCTGACCGACCTCGGTCGCCGGCAGGCCTTCTCCGCGGCCCGGTCGCTGGGCACGGTCGACGCCATCTGGTCGTCCGACCTGCAGCGGGCGGCGGAGACGGCGGCGATCATCTCGGAGGAGCTGGGCGTCGGCCCGGTGGTCCTCGACCCGGACCTGCGCGAGCGGGAGGCCGGCGAGTGGCAGGGCCTGACCCGCGCCGAGATCGACGAGCGGTACCCCGGCTACCTGGAGCCGCTGCCCGGCGAGACGGCGGAGGGCTGGATGCCGAAGCGCCCGCCGGGCTGGGAGCCCGACGAGTCCCTGGTGGTGCGGGTCCGCCGGGTGCTCCTGCGGGTGCGGCGGGAGGTCGGGCCGGGCGAGGTGCTGGTCGTTGCCCACGCGGGCCTGCTGTACATGGCGGAGCGGTCGCTGGGCGCCGACGGCGAGCGGCTGGCCAACCTCGACGGGCGCTGGCTCGACATCGTCGACCCCGCCCCCGACCACGACCCGGACGCGCCCCGCCTCGACGACGTGGCCCGCATCGGCGAGCGCGTCAACCTGCTCAGCGCCGACGAGGTCACCATCCCCGGCCAGATCTGAACCGGCAGGCTCGGCCGACCGGGCGTCTGGCCGACGGCCGGGCGCCTGGCCGACCGCCGGGTCAGGTCTCGGCGAGGTTCTGGTGGTCGACGCAGAACCGGGCGGCCGGGACCGCGGCGAGGCGCTCGTCGCCGATCGCCGACCCGCAGGCCTCGCACAGCCCGTAGGTGCCCTCGTCGAGGCGCTGCAGCGCCCGCTCGACGTCGTCGAGCTCGGCCTGCACCCGGTCGAGGATCGACAGCTCCTTCTCCCGCTCGAACGCGTCGCTCGCCGCGTCGGCGGGGTGCTGGTCGAAGTGCGACAGCTCGGCCGAGCTGTCCTCCTCGGGCTCGTCGCCGAAGTGGTCGCTCTCGATCGCCGCGCGCACCTGCTGGAGCCGTTCGCTCTCGGCTTCCAGGTGACGGCGGGCGGCATCGGGTTCCACACGGACAGCGTACGCCCCCGCACACCCCGGAACGGCGACCTCGGCCCCGGCCCGACTTGGCAGGTCGCCAACTTCGAAAGCGCGCTGAAAGGTCGGCGCGGGAACATGGTGGGCGATGGAGGTGCGGGGGGCACACGGGTTGCTTCGAGCCGTGCGGGCCATGCGGCGGGGCCAGCACGAACAGGCGAAACAGCACGTGGCGTCCCTCCCACCCCCGTGCACCGACCTGCTGGACCGCCCGCTGGCCGACGTGTGCGCGGTGCTGGCCGCGCGCGTCCGGGCGTCGGGCGCCGAGCCGCGCGCCCAGGAGGCGTGCCTCCGGTTCTACGGGCTCGAGCGCCTGCCCGAGGGCATCGACGCGATCGCCGCGAGCCTCCCCCGGAGCCACGGCGACCCCGGTCGACCGCTGCGATCCCGGCGGGTGAGCGAGCTGCTGGCCGCGGCGGAGACGGCGCTGGCCGCGACGTTCGCCGCCGAGCCCCGTGGCCCGGCCGCCGGGTCGGGGCGCGCCCCGGGGCGCGACGCCGGCCTCGCCCCCGGGTTCGACCGACCCCCCGACCCGTCGGTCGAGGAGGTGTTCGCCGAGGGCGCCGCGGTCGACCGGTGGCGGGTGCTGCTCACCGCCTGGGCCGACATCCCCGACGGCGACTTCGAGTCGGCGGCGTCGCTCCTGCTCTTCGAGCACGACCACGGGCTGCGGACCATCGAGGTCCCGCCCCACCCGGAGACCCGCCGGCGCCGGCGCCGCCGGGCCCGGGCGATCGTCGAGGTGGCGATCCAGCGGCGCGGCCTGGCACACGCCCGGCGGGCCCTGCCCACCGTCGAGCCGGTGACCGACGGCCTCCTCGGCCCCCGGCTGCTGGCGGCCGACGCCGCCGTGTGGGACGCGCTCGACCACGTCTACCGGCGCCCCGAGGCGGCGGTCGGGGCCGGAGAGGCGGCCGGTCCCGACCGCAAGGCGCTGGCGACCGCCGTCGACTACGCCCACCGGCTGGCGCAGTCGGCGTCGCCGCACGCCGCCGCGGCCCTCGGCGCGCTGCGCCACGCCGTCCTCACCGCCCCGGAGCCGCTCCCCGTGGGCCTGGTCACGAGGCCGCTGGTGTCGACGGCCATCCTCGCCCGCCTCCACGACGACCCCGCCGGCGTGCCCGCGGCGTGGGAGGCCCTCCGGCTGTGCCGCCGCGCCCTCAAGGCGGCCCGCGAGCCGGAGGACGCCGACCGCATCACCGCCAACGCCCTGCGCGCCCACCAGGAGCTCGCCGAGCTGTACGACCGGCTGGGCCACCACGGTCCGGCGCTCGCCACCCTGGCCCGGGCCTGGCAGCTGCTGCGGGAGCGCGGCGACCCCGACCGGGACGAGGAGCCCGACGGCTGGCACCAGCAGCTCCTCTTCTCGCAGGGGATGATCCTCGGCCACGCCGCCGACGCCGCCCTGGCCCGGGGACGGCGGCGCCCCGCCGAACGCTGGCTGGCCGAGGCCCAGGTGGCCGAGGCGCAGGCGGCGACGCTGGTCCGGCGGCGGCCGGAGCTGCCGGTCGACTGGGGCCTGTCGGCCGAGGCGATCCTGGTGGGCCTGGTGGTGCGGGAGGTCGAGGCGCACCGGGCGGCCGGCGACCTCCGGGCCGCCCGGCGGGCCCACGGTCGGGCCCGGCAGCTGATCGCCGCCAACGAGGCGGGCTGGCGGGCCCACGGCGCCCCCGACCTCGCCATGTCGCGGTCGGCCCGGCTGCGGACCGTCCGGGCCAACTGCCGCCTGGCGCTCGCCGACGGCGACCTCGAGGCCTACAAGGCCGAGCGCGCCCGGCTGGCCGCCGCCGGGCCCGCGGTCCTCGTCGAGGACGCCCACGACATCGCCGACATCGAGGCGGCCGCCGCCCGGCGCGGGGTCCAGCCCCTGCACCTGGCCCGCGCCGGGCGGGCCCGGCCCCTCGCCCGCACCCCCTGACCTGGCGGTCTCAGGGGTTCGGGCGGGGGTTCACAGGATCCGGGACGAGCGTCGACAGGGACGGCCCGGTGGTCCACCCTGGCGACCGTGGCTTCGACGACCCTGTCGACAGCGACCGGAGATTGCGGCGGCGGCGGAACCCTGGACGGCTGCGGCGGACCGTCCGACGGTTCGGCGCCCCGAGCGACGCGCCCGGCTGCTGCGACAGCGGCGAGGGGCCCGCGGGAGTGGTGGTGCCGTGTCTGCGGCGGTCACGGCACCACCACGTCCCGGACGACCAGACCGCGGCCGTCGACACCGGCGCCGACGCCACCGCGACCGTCGACGCCGGCGCCGTCAGGTCCGGTCCTCGCGGTCGAACCGGGCCAGGAGGCGCTCGAAGTCGGCCCGGGTGCGGCCGAAGAGGCCGAGGAACAGCTCGTGCACCGGCGCGTCGCCGCGGGTGCCGGCGTCGTCCACGTCGCGCCAACCCCAGTTGACGTCCCGGGCCTCGGGCCGGAACCCGACCCCGGCCCGCACCCGCCAACCCGGCGGGCACGTGATCACCAGCGGCTCCTTCTCCGGAACGGCCCGCCGGCACGTGACCACGG
>DATCLV010000483.1:0-9688 GCA_036563745.1 Acidimicrobiales bacterium
ACCTAGAGTTGGGTCGCCGGCCATCCCGGTCGGCCGGGTCCCGGTATCCTCCGGGCCGCCCGCGGGTGTAGCTCAATGGCAGAGCTCCAGCCTTCCAAGCTGGCTATGCGGGTTCGATTCCCGTCACCCGCTCGACAAGGACGCCGGCCCCCGCTGCCCACATCCTCCCCGGCAGCTGGGCACGCCGAGGGCGTGTCCGATGGATCGGGTGCGGATCTCCGAGGCGGGGGCGTCGCTCGGCGTGCCATCCCGACGCAGGACCCCCCAGCGGTTGCAATGTCGGCATCGAGCCAGAAGGTGGCGAAGTACGGCGGCGGGTGCTGCGGGAGCCCCCGGGGCCCGTGGAGGACCTCGCCGCCCAGCTCCACGATCCGGCGGTGGCCGAGCACGGCCGAGACGCACCGCTCGTGCTCGGCGCGTGCCGGGGTGGGTACGCCGTGCCGGGATCGACACGAACTGGTGCTGGAAATCCCGGACACCCGTACATATGTTCGCTACCATGACCCTCGTATGGAAGCGCATGTATCTCGGCTCGTACCACGGCTACACGGAGGACGGGCGGCAGGTCGCCCAGGTGGGGCACGTCATCGGCCCGAACGGCACCAGCGAGGGGTGGCTGGTCCACCTCCTGCACGAACCGGAGGAGCTCGGCCGCTACCCCGACGAGCACGCGGCCAAGGCGGCGGCGGAGGCAGCCCTGGGCTTCGCCTGAGCACCACGGGGAGGCGGCGGAACAAACGTCGCCCCGGAGTCGGTTGACTCCGGGGCATGGACGACGCCACCACCACCCGGGGGCGGGTGAGGATCGAACCCGGAGCCAAGCGCGTGCGAGCGTTCCTGGAGGGCCGGCTCGTCGTCGACACCCTCCGGCCGCTCTACGTGTGGGAGATCCCCTACTACCCCACCTACTACCTCCCGCTCGCCGACGTGGCGGCCACGCTGGTGGCCACCGGCGAGGTGGAGCGCTCCCCCAGCCGGGGCGACGGCCACCGCCACGACGTCCAGGTCGACGGTGCCACCGCGCCCGGGGCGGCCATCACCTACCCCGACTCCCCGTTCGAGCCGCTGCGCGACCACGTGAAGCTCGAATGGGACGCCATGACGTCGTGGTTCGAGGAGGACGAGGAGGTCTTCACCCACCCCCGCAGCCCCACCACCCGCATCGACATCCTGCCGTCGTCGCGGCACGTGGTGGTCACGTCCGGCGACACCGTGCTGGCCGACACCCGGCGCGCCCACGTCCTGCACGAGACGGGTCTGCCGCCGCGCTGGTACATCCCCAAGGTCGACGTCCGGATGGACCTGCTGTCGGCGTCCGACACGGTGACCCACTGCCCCTACAAGGGCACCACCGTGCACTACTCGCTGCCGCTCGACGGCGTGCCCACCGACGTCGCCTGGTCGTACCCGCACCCGCTGCCGGAGAGCATCCGCATCGCCGGCCTGGTCGCCTTCTACGACGACCGGGTCACCGTCACCGTCGACGCCGACTGACCCCGAACCCCATCGAACCTGCCCCCGGAACGGGCAGCCGGCTCCCCGTTTCGGGGGCAGGTTCGGGGCACGGGGGCAGGTTCGGGATGACGGGAGGGGCCGGGACGCGGCAAGGCCGGGACGACGGCCGGGGCCGGGACGCGGCACCGCCCGCCCCGGGTGGGGCGGGCGGTGCCGACGATCACTCGGAGAGCGTGGGAGGGGGTGGCCCGCGGCGGATCGGGCCGAACCCCCCTCCCGCCGTCCCGCCCTACGGGGCAGGGACGAGGTTGGCGTAGAGCACGAAGCCCGTGCCCAGGCGGTTGACCTCCACGGTCTCCAGGTTCAGGCCCACGAACTGCGGGAGCGGGAAGCTCGGCAGCGCGTCCTGCACCGAGGCGAACACCCGCGGCGACAGCTCGTGGAACACCTGGTCGATGAGCACCGGCGGGATCGCCAGCGGGTTCTGGGTGATCGTCGTGGAGAAGGCGTCGGCGGCCGGCGCGTCGAACGAGAAGCCGAGCCCGTCGGGGGTCGACACCATGTCGACGCCGGTCGTGAAGTCGATGACCAGCTCCATGATCACCGCCTCGGGCTCCGGGCTCTTCACGGTGACCCGGTAGCCCGCCATCCGCAGCTCGCCGAGCGCCCCGCCGGGCCCGGGCGACGCCGTGGTGACGACGGGCGCCACCTCCGGCCGCAGCGAGATCACCAGCGGCATGTCCTCGGTGACGATCCCGCCCGCCCCGATGAGGTCGAGCATCGACTTCAGCGTCAGCGGCTGGCCGTCGATCTCGGTCACGTCGACGTTCAGCAGGCCCCGCTCGGTCTCCCCGGCGAGCAGCTGGTTGAACGAGGTGGCCGACGCCCCGACGGCGACGTCGAAGTTGGCACCCGACGGCGTGGTCGACCCGATGGCGCCGAGGTCGTCGCCCCAGCCGACCGAGCCGGTCAGGTCGGGCGCCTCGGGGGCCGGGCCGCTGCTGGTGAACGAGCCGGAGGCCCGGAAGCCGATGCCGGCCGGGTCGATGCTGACATCCTGGTGCTGCGACGTCAGGGTCAGGCCCAGGGCGTCACCGATGGGACCGGCCACGTGGACGTTGGCGAGGGCGCCCTCGATGGCGTCCGCGACGGGCGAGTCGGCGGGGCCGCTGCCGTCGGGGTCACCGAGCTGGGCGATCAGGCCGTCCCGCATGAGCGTCTGGATGTCGCCGAGGACCAGGTTCACGATCTGCTCCAGCAGCGGCAGCGAGCAGACGCCGCCGGTGAAGTCGTGGCTGACCCCCGTCAGCGTGACCGCGGGTGCGGTCCCGACGAGGTTGACGTCCAGGTACTGCGGGTCGGACGGATCGGGCCGCAGCGTGTAGCGGCCGTCGATGGTGACGCGGTCGGCGTCGATCTCCAGGTCGCAGTTGGTCGGCACCCCCAGCACCCGGGCGTTCACGTCGATCTCGAGGTGCAGGTCGTGCAGGTTGACCAGCGCCTGCGCGTTGCCGGTCAGGCTGTCGAGCGCCACGTCGAAGTCCCGGATCGTCGGGGTCCGGGCGGTCGAGGCCTTCACGTACAGGGTGCAGACGATGACCTGGGTCATGCACTCGTCGATCAGCACGGTGCCCGGTGGGGCGACCGCGCCGAGGTCGATCGTCGTGAGCGACTTGATGACCGGGCCGATCTTCGAGAACGACGAGTCGTTGATCCGCAGGCCCACCGACCGGTCGAGCACCTGGCCCTCGGGGAGGACCTGGGCGTGCTCGCCGTCGCCGTAGACGACGGTCCGCCGCTCGGTGATCACCTGACCGGTGCCGAAGGTGGCTTCGACCACGACCTCGTTGAAGATCTCGGCCCCGTCGAGTGGGAGATCGACCCGCCAGTTGGCGCCGTCGACCTCCGCGGGTATCCCGTTCACCGTCACCGACGTGAGCGAGTCGCCCTCGCCGACGTTGACGGTCCCGGTGATCTCCTGCGTGGGTGATGTCGTGTAGACGCCCCGCTGGTCCACCGTCAGCCCGTTGCAGGCGGCGAGGACAAGGACGGCGGCGACGAGCGCGCACCGTCCCCATCGGTGGCTGAGACGCATGATTCCCCCCGTGCTCCGCGGCGCCGAAGCCCGCCTTCGGCGCTCCAGGGCGGGACACTACGACCAGTAACGCCGTTGTGCAACGAGTTCTATTTCACTGGGTCCGGCGGCGGCCGGCGCCCCCGTTCGTCGGGCCGCCGTGGGAGGATGGGGACATGCGCGGGAGGCTCCGGAACGGGGTGGTCGGCATCGTGGGCGTGGCGGTCGCAGCGGTCCTGACGGCCGGGTGCGGCACCGAGAACGCCTCCGACAGCTGCAACAAGGGCGACGAGCTGGAGGAGGCCGTCCAGGAGCTCGACGAGGTGCTTCGGGACGACACGAACGCCCAGAACGTCGACGCCCGGCTCGAGGACCTCGGTGAGCAGGTGAACGACGTGATGAACACGACCGACGACGAGAACGCCCTGCAGCTGAGCGACGCCGACCTGCGCTACGAGGACCTCCGCGACTCGATCGAGGAGCTGGGCAACGCCGAGGACATCGGCGAGGCCGGCGACGCCCTGTCCGGCGTGCTCGACCAGCTCGGCGACGCCGTCGACAACATGGCGAGCGGCGTCGAGGACGAGTGCACGCCCTAGCCGCGCCGGCGCCGGCGCGCTGAGCCCCTGACGGCGCCGGGGTGGGCGCCGGCGGACAGGAACCGGCGGACAGGAACCGGTCAGGTTCCCGGGAACTGTTGGCCGCTCCCGTGCGTCTTCCGTGCATGCGTGCGCGTTGGGTGGTGGCGATGGCCGTCGGAGTGGCCTTGACCGTGGGGTGCTCGCCCGTGGACGGCTGCCGGGCCGGCACCGACGAGGAGCCGCAGCGCCTCGAGGACGTCTACCCCGCCGACGCGTGACGGCCCGCCGCGAGGTCGGCGGCGGCGAGCGCCGACGGGGTGATGCCCGCCGCCAGCTGGGCGCGCAGCTCGTCCCGGACCGTGCGGGCGTCGCCGAGCGAGCCGGCCGGCACGTGCCAGCGCCGCCCGTCGGGGCCGACGACCTCGCACTGCCACCGTCCCAGCAGCGTCCGGACGACGAGCACGAGGGCCGCGACGACCGCCACGAGGAGCACCTCCAGCAGGAGCACCACCACGGCGACCAGCGTGACCAGCAGCACCACCCACACGACCACGCCGGACAGCTCCTCGAACCGCTCGACGAGGTGCGACGGGTGGGCCGCCTCCTCCTTGGTCACGCCGTCGGGCGCCACGCCGGCCCGGGCGCGGGCCGCCTGGTCCGAGGGGCGCATGCGGAACCACCGCCGCGACAGGGCGAGCCGCAGCGGCGGCGGCGCCAGCGCCACCCCCACCGTCCAGGCACCGCCCTGGGGGTCGACGACCGGCTCGGCGCCGCCGAGGTGGCGGAGACCCCGGCGGGCCGCCCGGACCTGCAGGTAGACGATCGACCCGACCGCGTACGCCACGGCCACCATGCCGAAGCCGAACAGCACCTCGGCGGCGACCTCGATCAGCACCTCCACGACCCGATCGCCTAGCAGCCTGTCCCCTGCCTCCGGGTCGCGGATCCTTGCGAACCTGCCCGCCAGACGGGGAGCCCCGTCCCCGTTGCGGGGGCAGGTTCGGGTCGTGACCGCGGGGGGTCAGGCCTGGCCGTGGAACGCGAAGCGGAGGATCTCGCCGGTGGCGAGGTCCATGGTGGCGTCGAAGAAGCAGTCGCCGCCGTCGCTGACCTCGAGCCAGCCCTCGCGCCAGTCGTCGAGGGGCTCGCCCGGGAGGGTCTCGCGCCGGCAGATGCCGGCCACCACCAGGTGCCGGTCGTCACCGCTCCGGGCCGCCACGCCCGTGTACTGCCGCACGTGGTCGGACAGGTCGGCGCCGCCCGCGGCCGACGGCAGCGCCGCCTCGAACCGGGCCACGTCCTCGGCGGTGGGGACGAACGACGTCACGTCCCGCACCAGGGTGCCGTCGGCCCGCTGCAGCCAGTCGAGGTGGGCGTCGAGCAGGACGCCCTCGTAGCCGTCGCCCTCGACCACCTCGCCGTGGCGCCCTTCGCCGCCCGGCCCGCCGCCCGGGCCCACGAGCGGCCCGTCGCCGTCGCCGCACGCCACCAGGCCCAGCGTCACGACCGACGCCAGGCCGAGCGCCACGCCCCTCCGGATCGTCGTCCTCGTCCACCGTCGCACGGCAGGTTGGACGGCGGCCGGGCCCGGGCCGGTTCCCGATACGGTCCCCGGCGATGCGCTTCTCGATCTGGCCCGGTGCCCACCGCTCGTGGGACGACACCCTCCGGCTCGTCCGGCACGCCGAGGCGACCGGCTGGGACGGCGTGTACTTCGCCGACCACTTCATGCCCGACACCGGCCCCGGCGGCCCGCCGGCCGACGGCCCCAACCTGGAGTGCTGGTCGGTCATGGCCGGTTTGGCCGCCGCCACCCAGCGGGTCCGGCTCGGGACCCTGGTGTCGAGCGTGACCTACCGGCACCCGGCGGTGCTGGCCAAGATCGCCGCCGCCGTCGACCAGATCAGCGGCGGCCGCCTGCTCCTCGGCGTCGGCGCCGGCTGGCAGGAGAACGAGCACGCCGCCTACGGCCTGGCCCTGGGCACGCCCAAGGAGCGGCTCGACCGCTTCGAGGAGGCGGTGCAGGTCCTCCTCGGCCTGACCCGGGAGCCCCGCACCACGTTCGCCGGCGAGCACTTCACGGTGACCGACGCCCCGAACCAGCCGGCGCCGGTGCAGTCGCCGCTGCCCTTGCTCATCGGCGGGAGCGGCGAGCGGCGGACCATGAAGATCGCCGCCCGCCACGCCGACGAGTGGAACGCCTGGACCACGCCGGAGCTGATGGCCCACAAGCAGGAGGTGCTCGCCCGCCACTGCGACGCCGTGGGCCGTGACCGGGGCGAGATCACCGTGTCGACCCAGGCGCTCCTCTACCTGTCGACCGACGAGTCGTGGCTGGCGAAGTACCGCGACCGCGACCCCGGCCGCCCCCGCATCATCGGCACGCCGGCGGAGGTGGTCGAGATCGTGGCCGCGTACCGCGACGTGGGGGTCGACGAGCTGATCCTCCCCGACTTCACGATGTCGTCGGTGGCGCTCGCCGAGGACGTCTTCGACCTGTTCATGGCCGAGGTCGCCCCGCACTTCGCCTGACGCCCGGGGCGCGAGCCGGCCACGACGCCGGGTCGTACCCCCGGGGTCACGAGCCGGCGTCGACCCCTTCGAGGACGATCTCGACCCGGCGGTTGCGGGCCCGGCCCTCGGGGTCGTCGCTGCCGTCCGGGTGCGTGTTCGGCGCGACCGGCTGCGTCTCGCCGAAGCCCTGGGCGTGCACCCGGGCGGGGTCGATGCCGGCGTCGACGAAGTGGTCGCGCACGGCCCCGGCCCGCCGTTCGGACAGCGCCTGGTTGGCGGCGTCGGAACCGATGGCGTCGGTGTGCCCGTGGACCTTCACGGGCGCGTCGGCGTAGAGGGTCATCGCCTCGACGAGCCCGTCGAGCACGGGGATCGCCTCGGGCCGCAGGTCGTGCTCGCCGAAGTCGAAGAGCACCCGGTCGGGGAGGACCACGACGGTGTCGGCGCCGCGCTGCTCGACGTCGAGCTCGCTGAGCGTCTCGGACACGCGGCGCTCCAGCTCGGAGGACGTGTCGCTCCGGTCGACGTCGATCCGGGACCGCGCCCCGCCGCCGCCGCCGTCGGAGCCGTCGGAGCCGTCGCCCTCCCCCTCGCCGGAGTCGCCGCCGACGACGCCGGTGCCGGTGCCGTCGCCGCCGTCGTCGGGGTGGCCCGCGTCCGCCCCGGCCGGGCTAATGGTGGTCCCGGCCGGGCCGTCGAGGGCGCCGTCGTCGCCGTCGCCGCAGCCGGCGGCTGCGACCGGGGCGACGGCCAGCGCGAGCGACAGCGCCACCGCGCGGGCGGCCGGTCGGGCCGGCCACGCCATCGCCGTCACTCCCACGTCAGGTCGAGGGGGACGACGAAGGCCGGGAAGAGCGCGCCGTCGGTCTCCGCCTCGGGGTCGAAGGTCGGCACGTCCTCCGCGTAGGTGTTGACGGCGAGGTAGATGCGGTCGGGCTGCCCGAGCAGGGGCCCGCGGAAGGCGAACGTGGCGTCGAGCGCCTCGCCGGGCGCCAGCTTGATCGCCGTGTCCTCCTCGACCTCGATGAGGTTGTACTCCTCGCCGGCGTCGTCGACGAGCTTCAGCCGCCCCGACGACCAGTTGCCCTGGTGGAAGGTGACCTCCTCCCGCGACGAGTTCACGGCCTCGACGTCGACGACGACGTCCTGGCCCTCGAACCCGAGCCGGGTCACGCTGAGCGTCATGCCGTTGGGGTGCCGCTGGACGATGTCGAGCACCTGGTCCTGGGGCACGGCCCGTGACGAGCCGCCGCCGTCGCTGTCGGCATCCTCGCCGTCGTCGGCGTCGTCGGCCTCGGTGGTGCCGGTCGTCCCGCCGTCGTCCTCGGGCTGGGTGGTCGTGCCGTCGACGGTCTCGCCGTCGGCCGGTCGCCCGCTGTCGATCAGGGCCGTGTCGCGCCCGTCGTCGTCGTCGCCGCACGCCGCCGTGACGGCCAGCACGGCCGCCGCCAGGGCGAGCGCGGCCCGGGTCCTGGGGTTCATCGTTGCCTCCGTGGGGTCTGCGGCCGGTCCGTCCCGGCCTCCACCCGTCTTGTCGCGACGACGGCCGCCCGTGTTGCCACGATCTTCAGGAATCCTGGGGGCCCGAGACCGTGACCTCGACCCGGCGCCGGGCCTCGACCATCCGCCCCCCGTCGACGGCCAGCACCCGGACGGTGGCGGTGCCGGGGCTGCGGGGCGTGAGCTGGAGCGTGTCGCCACCCTCGTAGACCTCGTCGCCGGGCGCGATCCACACCCAGGTGTCGGCGCCCTCGACCTCGACCGCCAGGATGGCGGACTCGTCGACCGCCAGCCGGCTGGGCCCGGTGAGGGCGACCGTGATGCCGTCGTCGGTGACCACGGTCCGCTCACGCCCGTCGTCGAGCGACTGCGTGCGGACCGACGGGCCGCCGCCGTCGCCCAGCACCTGCAGCAGGACCACCACCGCCAGAGCGGCCGCGGCGACCCCGGCCCCCAGCGCCGCCCGCCGCCACCGGGTCGCCCCGCCCTGCTCGGCGGGGACCGCGCCCCCGGTGCCCACCCCGGGACCGGGCGCGGGCGCGGGCACCGGCGACGCCAGCGCGGCCCGGACCTCGTCGTGCCACGCCCCGATCGACGGGTGGCGGTCGGCGGGCCGCTCGGCCAGGCCCCGGCCCAGCGTCGCCACGAACGCCGGCGGCCAGCCCGCCGCGCGCAGCTCCGCCCGCCAGCGCCCCTCGTCGTCGGGCGGGCGGTCGATCGCCAGCCACACCAGCAGGGCACTGGCCGCCCAGACGTCGGCACGGTGGTCGACGACCTCGCCGGCCCGGCGCTGCTCGGGCGGCGCGAACCCGGACGTGCCGGCGGCGACGGTGAGGCCCGACGCGACGGCCAGGTCCTTCGACACGCCGAGGTCCGCCAGCACCAGCCGCTCGTCCGCCGCGACCAGCGGCGGGACCGGGCCACCGTCGGCACCACGGACGCCGGCACCGAAGCCCGCGCTGTCGGCACCGACGACCTCCCCCGGCCCCGGCGCCATCGAGCACAGCAGCAGGTTCCGGGGCGCCAGGTCGCGGTGCACCAGCCGGTGGGCGTGGAGGACACCGAGTGCCCCGGCCAGCGTGTCCGCCACCACCAGGGCGTCGTCCGGCCCCGGCCGCGACCCCGCCGCCCGCACGGCGGCGACCCGCCGGGCCAGGTCGCCCCGGTCGGCCCAGTCGAGCACCAGGTAGGGCTGGGCCCGGTCGGTCTCCCCCAGCTCGTGCACGGTGACGACGTGTGGGCTGCGGACCCGGCGGAGCCGCCGCCCCTCCTCGATGAACCGTCGGCGGACGTCGGGTTCGAGGCTGTGGTTCTCGGCCAGCACCTTCACCGCCACGTCGGTGTCGAGCCGGTCGTCGACGGCCCGGTAGACGGTGGCGAACCCACCGGCGCCGATCAGCGCCCGCACCGGGTAGCGCCCGATCCGCTCCGGCAGCGCCGCAGCCCCGGCCGCGCCCGCTGTGCCCTCGCCCGCCGCGCCCTCCCCCGCCGCGCCCGGTGCCCCGCCGCTCACCGCTCCACCAGCCCTGCGGCCACCAGCGCCCGGCCCCGGGCGACCCGTGAC
>DATCLV010000490.1:0-5867 GCA_036563745.1 Acidimicrobiales bacterium
CGGCCGGGTCGGCGTCCGGGCCCATGCCCTGGGCGACCAGCGCCAGCCGGGCCAGGATCTTCCACTCGTCGAGCTGCCCCGCCTCCAGCGGGAGGACCGGCGGCGAGTAGTGGGCGACGTTGCGCAGGGCGAGCTGCAGCAGCGCCAGGTCGTAGTGGCCCTTCTGCAGCGCGGTCGGCGGCGGGAGGATCACGTGGGCGTGGCGGGTGGTCTCGTTGATGTAGGGGTCGACGGCCACGTAGCAGTCGAGGCCGGCCAGGGCGGCGTCGAGGCGGGCCGAGTCGGGCGTCGAGAGCACCGGGTTGCCGGCCACCGTGACCAGCGCCCGGATCTGCCCCTCGCCGGGCGTGTCGATCTCCTCGGCGAGGCACGCCACCGGGAGCTCGCCCAGCGTCTCCGGTGCGCCCCGCACCCGGCTCCGGCGCCGGCCGAGGCGGATCCCCCGCCCGTACCGGCCCGACCCGCGGGTGTTGGCGGCGCCGGCGGCGGCCCGGGTGAACATGGCGCCGCCGGGCCGGTCGAGGTTGCCGGTGAGGGCGTTGAGCACGTCGACCAGCCACGATGCGACGGTCCCGAACTCGGCGACGGTCGTCCCGATCCGCCCGTAGACGCAGGCGGTCGGGGCGGCGGCGAGCTCGCGGGCCAGGCGCCGCACGACGTCGGCCGGCACGCCGGTGATCGGCGCCGTCGCCTCGGGCGTGAACGGCGCCACGGTCTCGAGCACGGTGTCCACCCCGGCCAGGTAGGGCCCGGCCGCGCCCGGGTCGACCAGGCCCTCCTCGGCCAGCACCTGGACCATCGACGCCAGCAGGAAGGCGTCGGTGCCGGGGAGCACCGCCACGTGCTCGTCGGCGGCTTCGGCCGTGCGGGTGCGCCGCGGGTCGACCACCACGAGCTTCCCGCCGCGCTCGCGCAGCGCCTTCAGGCGGCCGGGCCAGTCGGGGGCGGTGGCCAGGCTGCCGTTGGAGGCGTAGGGGTTGGCGCCGAGGATCACCAGGTGGTCGGTGCGGTCGAGGTCGGGCACCGGGACGGTGAGCGGGGCGCCGAACATGAGCCCGGAGGCGATCTCCTTGGGCCGCTGGTCGACGGTGCTGGCGGAGAAGACGTTGGTGGTGCCGAGCGCCTTGATGAGCGGGCGGACGAAGAACTGCCCGCCGAGGGTGTGGACCGTCGGATTGCCGATGTAGACGCCGGCGGCGTCGCGGCCGTGCTCCGCGAGCACGGGCGTGAGCAGCCGGTCGACCTCGGCGAACGCCTCGTCCCAGGTGACCGGGACGAACCGGCCGTCGCGCTTGACGACCGGCTGCCGCAGCCAGTCGGGATCCTCGTGGAGCTGCTTGAGCGTCGACCCCTTGGGGCAGATGAACCCCTTGGAGAAGACGTCGTCGCGGTCGCCGCGGATGCGCTGCACGCGGTGGCCGTCGAGGGTGATCTCCAGGCCGCAGCCGGCCTCGCACAGCGGGCAGACCCGATACGCCGTGGTCGTGGCGGTCGTGCCGGTGGTGGTCATCGTGTTCCCCCTCGCCGTCCTTCGCGGTCCAGTCTGCCGGACGCGGGCCGCACTTGACCCGCCGGTCAGTCAAGAGCCCGGGACGGACGGGTCGCAAACCACCCGCCCATCGGCCCGCTCAGCCCGCGAAGGCCGCCACCACCCGGGGCAGCACCACCGTGTTCCACTGGAGCAGGCCCGCCCGCAGCCTGGCCTTCGTCCGGCCCGACCCGTTGCGCACCTGCAACCGCAGGTACCCGACCCGCTCCACCTCGGTCCCGACGACGTCGGTCCACGGGATCGTCCGGGCGAGCGGCGCCTTCGAGCGCAACCCGTGCGGGCCGGCGACGATGCCGCCGAAGCTCACGCGTCCCCCACCGGCGATGGTGTGCACGGCCTGCTCGGCGATCCGGGGGCACACCCAGGTCTCCAGCAGGTCGACCACCCCCTCCCAGAACGCCCGGAACTCGTCGAGCCGGCCGTCCTTCGAGCCGCTGTCGAGGATGAACGTGTCGTGCCGGTCGCCCGCGCCCAGCTTCACCGTGAAGGCGGTCCCCATGTAGGCGCCGTTCAGCCGGTGGACGGTCGCCTGGTAGGCCACCCGGTCGATCGCCGTCAGGGGGAACTCGCTGCGCTTGCACGCGATCCGGTGCCGGTCGGCGACGACCTCCAGCTTCCGGTCGACGATGTGCAGCGACGGGGGCTCGTAGGTGCTCACCCGCGGAACGTACGAGCACCCGGGCCCCGGAGGGACCGGGAGAATCCCCGGTTCTCTCCCCGGCACCCCAGCGCGCGGCCCGACCCCGCGCGTGCCGCCCGACGACCGCCAGGCGCCGCTACGAGCGGCCGTACTGGTCCTCGTAGCGGACGATGTCGTCCTCGTCGAAGGTGCCGAAGCCCATCTCCATCACCCGCACCGGCGCGACCGCGTCGGCGACGGCGGCCAGGCGGTGCTTCGCCCCGCAGGCGATGAACACCGTGTCCCCCACCGCCGGGTGCGACGTCTCGCCGTCGATCTCGACGACGCCGCCCGCGTCGAGGAACACCCACATCTCGGAGCGGTGCTTGTGGCTCTGCAGCGACAGCCGCTCCCCCGGCAGGACCGTGATCATCTTGACCGTGCAGGGCTCGTCGTGGACGAACCGACGGAACGACCCCCACGGGCGCGTCTCGCCGTACTCCGGGGGCGGTTCCTTCAGCGGATCTCGTGCGTCGTCGTTGATGCCCGTCATGTCCTGCGTCTCACGTCCTGCGTCGTTGTAGTGCTCGGATCCGCTCAGCTCAACCGGAACGGGTCGGTGGCGGGGACCGGGCCGGGGTCGATGCCGGCCTGCTCGGCCAGGTGGAGCGCCACGACGTCGCCCACCAGCACCAGGTCGAGGAGCTGCGCCAGCGGCCCCTCCCCCTCGGCGCGCACCTCCACCACGTCGTGGGTGACCTCGGCCAGGTCGTCACGGATCTGGTCGAACCGGCGGGCCTCCTGGGGGTGCTCCTCGTCGTGGCGGAGCTCGACCAGGGTGACCAGCTGGCGGGTGACGTCGCCGTGCTGGCCCCAGCCGGCGATCTCGTCGTGGCACAGGTCGGGGATGGCCGAGGCGAACGCCGGCGCCTTGGCGTTGAGGTTGACCTGTGACTTCCAGCGCCGGGCGGCCACGGCGCCCAGCGGCCCCGCCCCCACCACCAGCGGCCAGGTCGGGCCGATGGCGCGGGCGATGCGCCGGGCCGGCGTGTCGGTGGCGGCGCCGAGCAGCTGGTCGCGCCGGGCCGTCAGCTGGGCGACCGCGGCGTCGACCCACCCCGACGCGCCCGGGAACAGACCCAGCGACTCCAGCGCCACCAGCGGCGGCACGGCCAGGGCGCCCAGCGCCGCCCGGCCGACCGGGATGCCCTCCGGCACCGGGACGTGGACCGCGCCCCAGCGCGGCGCCTGCTCGGCCAGCACCCCGCCGCTGGTGACCACCACCAGGTGGGCACCGGCCGCGGCGGCCGCCGAGGCGGCCTCGACGACCTCCTCGGTGTCGCCCGAGTACGAGAGGGCGAAGCACAGCGTGCCCGGGCCGACGAACGACGCCGGGGCGTACCCCTTCGTCACCACCATCGGCACCGGCACGAACGGGCCGCCGATGGCGGCGAGCACGTCGCCCGCCACCCCGCTGGCGCCCACCCCCAGCACGACCACGTTGTCGACCACGTCGTGGGACGGGAGGCCGTCCAGGCCCTGCGCCGCCCGCGCCGCGTCGCGCACCTGCTCGGGGAGGCCGGCGACCGCCCCGAGCACGTCCATCGAGTCGAGCCGCCCCGGGGTGAGCACCTCGGTCATCCCCGGCCTCAGGCCTCGAACGTGGGCGTGATGCCCTGCGACTCGGCCTTGGCCCGCAGCCGCTCGTCGGTGGCGTCGTCGACCGTCTCCGCCTCCTCGACCAGCATGATCGGGATGTCGTCGCGGATCGGGTACTTGCGCTTCAGGCGCGGGTTGTAGAGGGCGTCCTCGTCCTCGAAGTAGAGCAGCGGCCCCTTGTCCTCGGGGCAGGCGAGGATCTCCAGCAGTTGCGGGTCGAGCGACATGGCTATGGGTTCTCCTGTTCGACGAGCGCCCGCAGCTCGGCGACGTGGACGTCGCACGCTTCGCGGGTCTGGGCTTCGAGGTTCAGTCGCAGCAGGGGCTCGGTGTTCGACGGCCGCAGGTTGCACCACCAGTCGCCCAGGTCGACCGTGAGGCCGTCCAGGCGGTCGGTGGTCGCGCCCTCGACCGACGCGAAGTGCTCGGCCACCCGGTCGATGACCGCCGGGGGGTCGTCCACCCGGAAGTTGATCTCGCCGGAGGCCGCGTAGCGGTCGAACGGCTTGCGGAGCTCCGACAGCGGCACACCCGCCTTGCACAGCTGCTCGAGCACCACGAGCGCCGCGATGCAACCGGAGTCGGCCCGGTAGTTGTCGCGGAAGTAGTAGTGGGCCGAGTGCTCGCCGCCGAAGGCGGCGCCGGTCTCGGCCATGACCTGCTTGATGAACGAGTGCCCCACCCGGGTGCGGATCGGGGTGCCGCCCCGCTCCTTCACCACCTCGGGCACCGCCTTGGAGCAGATGAGGTTGTGGAGGATCGTGGCCCCCGGCTCCCGCTCGAGGATGCCGGCGGCGACGATCGCCGTGGTGGTCGACCCCGACAGCGGCTCGGCGTTGTCGTCGACCAGGAACACCCGGTCGGCGTCGCCGTCGAAGGCCAGGCCCACGTCGGCGCCGACGGCCTTCACCCGGGCCTGCAGGTCGCGCAGGTTCTCGGGCTGGATCGGGTCGGCCGGGTGGTTCGGGAACGTGCCGTCGAGCTCCGGGTAGAGGATCTCGAGGTCGAACGGCAGCTCCTCGAACACCTTCGGCACCACCAGGCCGCCCATGCCGTTGGCGGTGTCGGCGACGACCCGCAGCCGGTGGAGGTTGGCCGGATCGACGAACGACCGGACGTGCCGGGCGAAGTCGTCGAGCATGTCGACCACCTCGACGCGGCCGGGCTCGCCGGTCGGGTCGGGCAGGCCCTTCTCGACCAGGTCGCGGATGGTGCCGAGGCCGGTGTCCTGTCCGATCGGCTTGGCGCCGGCCAGGCACATCTTGATGCCGTTGTACTGGGCCGGGTTGTGCGAGGCGGTGAAGACGACGCCGGGGGCGCCGAGCTTCCCGGAGGCGAAGTAGAGGAGGTCGGTCGACGTGAGGCCCAGGTCGACGACGTCGAGGCCCTGGCGCTGGACACCCTCGGCGAACGCCGCCGCCAGCTCGACGCCGGAGGGCCGCATGTCGCGGGCGACGAGCACGCGGGTGACGGGCTCGCCGTCGGCCGACTCGCGGGCGAACACGGCGAAGGCCTGGCCGATCCGCTCCGCGAGCGCGGCGTCGAGCTGGTCGGGGACCGTGCCCCGCACGTCGTAGGCCTTGAAGATCTGGTCGAGTCCCACCTGCTGCCTCGCTACCTGCTGCTCCGCTGCGGCTCGTTCATGAGCCGATCACGCTAGTAGGTCGCCTGTCGGGACGAGCTCGTCCGCCTCCTCCGCCTCGTAGGCGCCGGTCGCCGCCCAGTGGCGCATGCGGAAGAGGTCGCCCATCAGCCGCAGCGTGTCGCCCACCACCCGGACCGTCGACCGGGTCGAGTGGCTCACCGCCACCGGCACCTGCACCAGCGACAGCTCGTGGCGCTCGACGAGGTGCAGCAGCTCGATGTCGAAGGCGAACCCGTCGGTGCGCATCCGGGAGAACAGGAACCGGCCCACGTCCGACCGGAACCCCTTCAGCCCGCACTGGGTGTCGCGGTAGCTGCCCAGCAGCACCGCGTACCCGAGCAGGTTGATCACCCGGCTGCCCACCTCCCGCAGCCGCGACGTGCGCACCACCGTCG
>DATCLV010000491.1:0-9354 GCA_036563745.1 Acidimicrobiales bacterium
GGCGACCGGAACGCGGCCGGCGACCCGGCCTGGCCGGGTGTGAGCGCGGTCGGCGCCGCGGCAGCCGCGGCCGTCGACATGGGCGGCCCGGAGAGCGACGCGGCCACCGGCGCGACCGGGCGCCGGCGGGCCAGCGGCGGCAGCGACGAGGTCCGGCTCGCCGCCGCGGCCGGGGCGGGAGCCGGCGCGGGCTCGGCGGTCGGGGGTGCGGCCGGCAGCGCGACCGGCGCCGGCATCCCCGGCGCGGTCGCGGCGGCCGGGTCCATCGGCGGGCCGGCGGGCAGCGCCACCGGCGCCGCGGCGATCGCCGCCCGCGCCCGGGCCTCGGCCGCCGGCTTGGGGGGCGCGGCCGCGCTCTCGGCCACGATCTCGCTGGGCAGCGTGACCAGGGCGGTCAGGCCGCCACCCGGGGTCGGCGCCACCTTGACCTCGATGCCGTAGCGCTTGGCGAGGCGGCTCACCACGTGGAAGCCCAGCGTGGAGCGCCGCATGTCGACCTCGCGGGGCTCGATCAGCATCTGGTTGGCGGTCTCGATGTCGGCCTCGGACATGCCGATGCCGGTGTCCTCGATGCTCACCACGCACGACGACCACGAGCTCGGCGACACGTGGCTGCGGACCCGCACCTCCGAGCCCGGCGGCGAGAAGGTGGTGGCGTTCTCGATGAGCTCGGCCAGCAGGTGGGCCAGGTCGGCCACGGCCCGGCCGGTCACCTCCACGTGGTCGTTGACCAGCACGTCGACCCGGCCGTAGTCCTCGACCTCGGCGGCCGCCGCCCGCACGACCTCGCTGAGCGGCATGGGCCGGCCCCACAGGCGCGGCGGGTCGTCACCCGACAGCACCAGCAGCGACTCGGCGTTGCGGCGGATCCGGGTGGCGAGGTGGTCGAGCTGGAAGAGGTCGGACAGCGCCTCCGGCTCGCGCTCGCGCTGCTCCAGCTCGGCGATCAGCGACAGCTGGCGGTTCAGCAGCGACTGGTTCCGGCGGGCCAGGTTCACCAGCAGGTCGGACATCGCCTGCCGCTGGCGCGCCTCGGCCTGGGCGGCGGCGATCTCCGCCGCGCTCAGGTCGGCCATCAGCTGGTTGCTCCGGGCCTGCGCGGTCTCGGTGCTCTTCCAGAACACGACCACGCCGACGCAGCCGGCCAGCACCGAGACCCCGTGGATGGTCGCCCACAGCCACGGGCGGTTCTGCCCGGCGTAGTGGTTGAACATGGACTCCGGCGACATGACGCTGCCGAGGCCGTGCGACACCGTCGTGAAGACCGCGTTCCAGGCGAACGGGACCCAGTCCTGGTAGAGGGCGATGACCCCGATGAGGATGAAGAAGTGGAAGTGGGACTCGATCATCCCGCCCGACAGGTGCACCAGCACCGACGAGCAGAACACCAGGCCCGCCGTGGAGAAGAAGGCCGCCAGCCGGCGGTTCCGGACGGTGCGCGCCAGCACCAGGCTCGCGGTCGGCGTGACCATCTCCAGCGCCACGTCGGCCACGTCGAAGCCCTGGACCAGGCCGAACACGAACAGCGCGGGGATGTGGAGCCCGAGGACCCAGCAGATGAAGAGGTGGCGCCGGTGGAAGGTCTCCGGGTCGAGCATGTTGCCCGTCGGCAACCACTCCCGCACCTTCCCGACGACGCCCGGTCCGCCCGAGTCCCCAGTCATACGACCCTATGTCATAACACGTTCCGTGATTTTCCTCTAGCTCGACTGCCCTGGTCACGGCCCGGGACCGGGCACCACAGACCGAGGTCGTTCACGCTTGGTGGTCCCCGATGACTACGCGGCGTGACAGGATGGGTACGGTGCGCGCCATGCGTATCCGAAAGGTTGCCTTGATCGCATCCGGTACGGCAGCGGCAGTCCTCGGCGGGCTCTGGCTGAAGAAGTCCAGGAGCACGGACTCCGCCACGCTGGGTGCCCCCGCCACGTCGAACGGCGTACGCCCACCGGCGCCCCCGCCGCCCACCCCGTTCCAACGCAACAGCGACGAGATGGCCGAGACGCTGTCCTCGTCGTAGCCCCACCCCGTCCCTGACCTCCCTCCCCGAGCCGGCCGGATCCGCGAGGACCGGCCGGCTCCTTCGCGCCGCACACCTCGCGCGGGCCGTGGCCCTAACGTCCCCGCCATGACCGGGGGACTGCTCGAGGGCGGGAAGGCCGTGGTGACCGGGGGCGCGTCGGGGATCGGGCGCGCCGTGTGCGAGCGGTTCGCGACCGAGGGCGCCCGCGTGGCGGTCCTCGACCGCAACGGCGACGGGGCCCGGGAGGTCGCCAACCGGGTGGGTGGCGTCGCCGTCGAGGTCGACGTGCGCGACGCCGCCGCGGTCGACGCCGCGGTGGCCGAGGCCGTGGCTGCGCTGGGCGGTTGCAGCACGCTGGTCACCAACGCGGGGCTCAGCGGCCTGTCGCTCACCCACGAGACCGACCCCCGCCGGTTCGAGCGGCTGGTGCAGGTCAACCTGCTCGGCACCTTCCACGCCATGCGGGCCGCGCTCCCCCACCTCCTCGCCAACCCGGGCGGCGGGACGATCGTGAACAACGCGTCGGGCAGCGCCACCCGGCCCACCTACGGCGAGCTGGCCTACTCGGCGGCGAAGGCCGGGGTCGTGGCGCTCACCCGCGGCGCCGCCCAGGAGTACGGGCCGACCGTCCGGGTGAACTCGGTGTCGCCGGGGATCATCCGCACGCCGATGTCGGAGCCGATGTTCGCCGTCGACGGCGCCCTCGACCCGGCCTGGGAGGCCACGCCGCTGGGCCGAGCCGGCACCGCCGAGGAGGTCGCCGACGTGATCCTCTTCCTGGCCAGCGACCAGAGCCGCTACGTCACCGGCCAGGACCTCGTGGTCGACGGCGGCCTCGGGCTGGCCCAGCCGGGGATCACCACCACGCTGCGGCAGCTCGTGGCGATGTTGCGGGAGCCCGCGCCCCGGGGGGCTCCGGACGACATCACTACGGAGTGAAGTACCGAGGCGACAAAGTCAACCACTACTGCGAGGCGTGCCGGACCCTCCGGCGGATCGTGCGCTGCCGGGCGTGCTACGGCCGGGGCGACGCGTGCTACCTCTGCGACCGCTCCGGCTACCAGTGCGAGGAAGCGGAGGGCGACCCGAAGCACCGCTGGAAGAAGAGCTGGGAGTAGGGGCCCGACGGCCCGGGCCCTGCGCAGCGGCGCCCGCCCTTCCTTGCCGGCGGGCCGATCCGCCGGGCTGCCCACCGACCGACCGGCCCGACGGCCGGGGTGGGGTTCCTCAGGCGGCGGCCGCGGTGCCCTGGCCCTGGCCCTGGCCCGCCGGCGTCGGGACGGGGGCGGCCTCCGGCCGGGAGGCCAGCGCCCGCCACAGGGCCCGGTAGCTCGGGTACTCGAGGTCGGGGGTCACCCAACCGGCCGCCGCCAGCTCCTCGTGGAGCCGGGGCAGGTTGCGCCACGGCACGCCCATGTCGACGTGGTGGGCGAGGTGCCAGCCCGTGTTGAAGGGCACGAGCCAGAAGCTCGCCATCCGGGACTGGCGGACGTGGTGGGTGGTGCGGCGGCGGTCGGGGCTGCGCTCCATGCCGCCGTGCTCGGCGATCGAGCGCAGGCGGTTGAGCACCCGCCACGACGTCATCCACGGCACCAGCCACAGGAAGAGGTAGAGCTCGGGCCGGCCGGCCAGCGTGAAGAGGGCCAGGACCACCGCCTGGGCGCCGAGGATGCGCAGCGCCACGGGCCGGGACACCTTCGCCCGCAGCGCCAGCAGCAGCGGCTTCAGGTTCTTCCAGCCGGACACGCCGGTGGCGTCGCGCCGCAGCTTGCGCAGCAGGCTGGCCCGGGTGACCGGGTAGCCCTGGTAGAGGTTCAGGTCGGGCTCGTTGGGCCCGAACTCCTCCTTGTGGTGGGCGAAGTGGCTGCGCCGGTAGATCTCGAACGGCACGAAGGCCGGGTAGGCCAGGAGCCAGCGGCCGACCACGTCGTTCGCCCGCTTGTTGGTGAACAGCAGCTTGTGGGCGGCCTCGTGGCCGAGGATGGCGAAGCGGGCGAAGGCCGGGCCCATCAGCACGATCGCCGCCAGGTAGGCCAGGGGGTGGGCGATCCAGGCCGCCACCCCGACCGTGAGCAGGGCCTGCGCCCACACCAGCACGACGCTGCCGACGTTGCGCACGTCGTCGATGCGGCGGAGCTCGGCGCGGATGGCGGGCACCGGCATGCCGCTGGCGGTGAGGCGCTCGGTGGGCAGGACGTCGGGCAGCAGGTCGTCGGGGGGCACCATGGTGGTCCCGCCGCGGGTGCGGTCCAACGTGTCCATCGCCATGGCGCCATCATACGATTTTCCTACGCATGTCGCAACGACGTAATACCCGGTCGCTGACCGCCCGGTCGGTCCTGCTGTCGGTGCTCCTCGGCACCGACCCGCCGCGCCTGCCCGTGCAGGTGCTCGTGCGCACCACCGAGCTGTTCGGCATCGCCGAGGGCACCACCCGCACCGCGCTGTCCCGCATGGCCGCCGCCGGGGAGGTCGAGGCCGACGACGGGCACTACGCCCTCGCCGCCGACCGGCTCCTCGCCCGCCAGGCCCGCCAGACCGCCAGCCGCGAGGCCCGCACCCGCCCCGGCTGGGACGGCGCCTGGTCCGAGGTCGTCGTGGGGGCGCCGGGGCGCCGCCGCGCCGCCGCCGACCGGGCCGCCCTGCGCGCCGCGCTCGGCGCCGCCCGGCTCGCCGAGCTGCGGGAGGGCGTGTGGCTCCGGCCCGACAACCTCGGCCTCCGCCCCGGGGACCTGGCGCTGCCCGCCGACACCGACGTGCGCTGGTTCCGCACCTTCCCCCTCGACGACGGCCCCGCGCTGGCGGCACAGCTGTGGGACCTCGACGGCTGGGCGCAGGCCGCCGAGGAGCTGCGCGACCGGATGGCGGTGCTCGTCGAACCGCTGGAGGCGGGCGACCGGGGGTCGCTGCGCGACGGGTTCGTGCTCAGCGCCGACGTGCTGCGCCACTTCCAGCTCGACCCCCTGCTCCCGGCCGAGCTGCTCCCGGCGGGCTGGCCCGGCGACGCCCTGCGCAAGGACTACGACCGCTACGACGCCGCCTACCGCCTGGTCCTGCGCGACTGGCTCCGCGGGCACGGCTGAGCGCCCTCGGCGAGCGCCCGGCGCCCCGGGACCGGGATCCTCGGGTCGGGGAGGCCGGCGCCCCGGGTCGGGCCGTCGGGTCGATCGGCCCGGGCGAATGGGTCGTCAGGCCGACCCGAGGATGAGGAACTGCACCACCGCTCCCACCACGGCCCCGATGCCCGCCACCACCAGGGCGAAGCCGCTGCTCGGCTCCTGCCGGTACCGGGCGAGCCCCGCCAGCACCACCGCGACCACCCCGACGACGACGTACAGCATCCCCACCACGCCGAAGAACACGGCCAGCGTGCTGCAGGCGTTGCCGGTGGTCGAGGCGGGTGCCGTCTGCGCCGGCGTCTGTGCCGAGGCCCACGACGACAGCGTCCGCCGGCCACACTGCCTGCAGTACGCGGCGTCGTCAGGGAGCTCGACACCACACCTCTCGCAGAGCTGCATCCCACCCTCCCAGCAGGGGACACGCCGTCGGACGCCGCGCACTCTAGGCGAACGAGAACACGTTCTCCCGGCCGCGCGCGGTGGGCGCGGCGGCGCTGCCCGCGTTCGCCGTCGGCTCGGGAGATCGGGCCGGGCTACGGCCCCGAGGAGCCGACCTCGTCGCCGTCGCCCGCCTCGGCGAGGTAGCGATGGACGGTCTCGACCTTGGCGGTGAGCCCGCCGGTGACGCCCGGTCGCACGTCGGCCTTGAGCACGAGGCTCACCCGGGGAACCCGGGCGGCCACCACCTCGACGGCCTCCTTCACGACGGCCATCACCTCGTCCCACTCGCCCTCGACGGTGGTGAACATGCTGTCGGTCTGGTGCGGCAACCCGCTGCGACGCACGACGCGCACGGCCTCGGCCACGTGCTCACCGACCGACGAACCGGCACCGATGGGGGTGATCGAGAAGGCGACGAGCATCGTTACGGAAGGTAGCCCCGCGTGAGGGCGAAGGCGCCATCGCTGCGCCGCACGCCGACATCGACGGCGTCGCCGCAGCTCAGGGCGTGCGGGCCTTGGCCGTGGCGCGGTCGTTGGCCCGGGCCAGCGCCGTGCCCAGCTCGTCCTTCGTCATCCGCCACCGGCCGCGGACGCCGGCCTTGCGGGCCATCTCCAGCAGCTCGTCCTTGGTGTGGCCCTCGACGTCGACGCCGCCGTACGAGGCGCCGCTGCGACCCCGCCGCGAGCGGGCCCGCGGGTCGGACGGCCCCTTGCGCTTCTTCGGCTCCCAGTGGTCGCCCACCTTCTCGAACGAGTGCTTCAGGGCGGCGAACGCGGTGCGGTGGGCCCGCTCGCCCTCCCCGTAGGTCTCGACCGCGCTGTCGTGGGCCTTCGCCCACGTCTCCTGCGCCTTCTTCGGCGAGCGGCGCAGCGTGCTGGGCATCTCCTTGCTGGCGGGCACGGCATCGTCCTCCGTCGTGAGCGTGTCTCCACCCCGACGCGTGCCCGCCCGGAGCGTCGCCCAGACTGGGCGTGGCCCGACGGCTCGATGGGGCACCCCCGACGTCGCGAAAGGACGCCCGCAATGACCGACCTCACCCCCACCGTGGAGCTCCACCTCAGCCGGACCTTCGCCGCGCCGCGCGAGCTCGTCTTCGCCGCGTTCGTCGAACCCGCGCTGCTGGCGCGGTGGTTCGGTCCGGAGGGTTGGTCGGTCGACCCGGAGAGCATCGACATCGATCCCCGTCCCGGCGGCAACTACCACTTGACGTTGGTCGACGACAGCGACCCGGCGCGGCGGTCGCCGACCAACGCGAAGTTCACCGACATCGTCGAGAACGAGTGCATCGCCAGCGAGGAGACCTGGGACGCGCCGGGCATCGGCCCGACCGAGATGCACCTGATCGTCGAGTTCGCCGACGACGGTGACGGGACGCGCCTGACGCTCCGGCAAGGGCCCTACACCCCGCGCATCGCGCGGATGGCGCAGGAGGGGTGGGAACGGTCCTTCGCCACGCTCGACAAGCTGCTCGACCCGGGCTGACGACCCGTCGATGAAAACGAAAAGGGCGGCACCTCGCGGTGCCGCCCTTTCCTCGCAGCGCCGTTGCCGGCATCAGCGGTATCGCCGGCTTCGGTCGACCTCGTGCCGCTCGCGCGATCGGCGCGCGCGAACAGGTCAGACGCGCTTGTACTGCAGCGGTGCGCGGCCGCGGCCCTGGTAGTCGGGCACGGGGCCGAGCTTCTCGACATCGCCCGAGCCGATCAGCTCGTCGATCGCCTTGCGCACCGTGGCCTGGCTCCCGCCCACGCCGTTGATGACGTCGACCAGGAGGAACGTGCCCTTCTGCCGCAGGATGAAGGCCTTGATCTCCTCCACCGGCACGGCCTTGGCGCGCTGACGCCCCTCGCTCGACCCACCACGCCGGCGGGAGCGGGCGACCGGTACGTCGAAACCCGCGGCGCGCAGGACGTCGTCGGGCACCTTCAGCTCGCGGAATGCCGCGAGCGGAATGCCCTGCTCATCGGCCCAGGCCTTGGCGTTGGCGATGAAGCCTTCGCGCAACGGCTTCTCGTCGATGTTCGCGACTCGCTCGAGATCGGCGAGCGCCTTCAACTTGTCGATCGGATCGGTCGCATCCAGGACGGCTTTCGTCTTCCTCTGGATCTCGGCCTCGTCGCGCAGCTTGGCAGGGTCATCGAGATAGAGGAGGTACTGCCGAACGGCAGCCTCCGCTTCACTCTTCGTGGCGGCGGTCATAGGTCGCCGAACCTATCGCACACGGAGATGTCATCAAACTCATCGAGTCGGTTCACTACAACAAACCCGCGACCCACGCGCGTCGATAGTGGTAAATCGGGACGGACCGTCCGGGCGGCCGCGCGCGTTGCGACCATCTGCTGCCGTGATGACGCGCGGCTGCCGGCTGCCGGTCGAGGTTGTCGGTTGGGGTTGTCGGGTTTGCCGGCCGGTTGTCGGCCGGTTCGTCGGCCGGTTGGCGGTGGTCGCCGGATGGCGTTCGGCTCAGCCCCAGGTGGCCGTGTCGGTCGCGCCGACCTCGTTGGCCGCCTCGAGCTCCCAGGTCCAGCCCTCGCGGGAGCAGGTCGTGTAGCTGCTCCCGGGCCCGACCGACACCGACTGCCACTCGCCGCCCTGCCGGCGGATCCGGGCGCTGGTGGCGTTGTCGGTCGACCACCACAGCGTGAGGCGGCGCTCGCGGCGGCTGCAGCCGCCGTCCCCCCACTGGTAGACGCCCCAGAACGCCTCGATCTCCGGGGGCGGGAGGGGCTCGGTGGTCGACGGGGGCGGCGGTGGCGGGGCCGGGGCCGCCGTGGTCGTGGTGGTGGGGACCGTGGTCGTCGTGGTGGTGCTGGTCGTCGTGGTCGACGTGGTGGTCGTGGTGCTGGTGGTGGTGGACGACGTCGTCGTGCTGGTGCTGGTCGTCGTGACCGGGCGCACGTCGGCCGGGTCGTCGCCGGACGCCGAGTCGTCGGGGTCGCCGTCGCTCCCGGTGAAGGCCAGCGAACCGGCCACCGCCAGGAGGACCAGCACGACCACCAGCGCCGTGGCGCCGATGCGGCCGCCGTCGGTGTCGAGGAGGTCGCGGAGGCGCCGGCCCAGGTCCGCGCCTCCCGCGGTGGAGGCGTCGGCCCGGCGGGCGTGCGCGGGGAGGTGGGCGGGACGATCGTCGTCGTCGCCTCCCGGACCGGAGGCCGCCGCGGCGGCGGGCTCGATCGGGATGTCGGGCGGCGGCGGGACGACCGGCATCGGCACGGTGGGCGGCGGCTCCGCCGGATCGACCACGGTCGGATCGTCGCCGGTGCCCCCGGCGGGGGCGGTCTCGGGCGCACCCTCCACACCGTCGGGTTCGCCGGCCGCGGTCGGCGCCTCGACGTCGGCCACGGGCTCGGGCGCGTCGGGGCCGGGACCGCCGGCGCCGGGTGCCGGGCCGGCCGGGTCGCCCCGACCGGCAGGACGGGCCGGTCCGCCGGCGACGGTCGCCGCCGCCGCGGTCGTGCCGGCCGCGCCGGCCGCGGGGCCGTCGACCGGACCGGACCGCGCCTCGGCGCCCGGTGTCCCCGGACCGACGGAGCCCTGCGGGCCGGGCGCGGGGCCCGGACCGGCGGCCGGAGCACCGGCGCCACCGGGACGGGTCGGTGCCTCCGGAGACGGGGTCGGGGGTCCTGTGAGTGCCGCCGGACCGGGAGCGACGGGCGGTGTCGGCGCGGCTTGCGCATCGGGGCCCGCGGGAAGGCCCGGTCCTCCCTTGCCGCCGGGACCGGCGTCGGCCGGCGGCGCGTCGGGGTCGGCCGGCCCCCGGACCGGCGG
>DATCLV010000496.1:0-1900 GCA_036563745.1 Acidimicrobiales bacterium
AGACGGTGCACGTCAGCGGGGGCGTCCGGCGGGAGACCGCCCAGCGGCCGGTCGTCCGGGTCGTCGCGGAGATAGCTGTAGATCATGTCGAGGCGCTCGCGCTCCGCCTCGCGGATGCGCCGCACCTCATCTGCCAGAGCAAGCGCCTCAGCCTGGTCCAACGCCACCCCCGGAATGCTACTGTCGCCAGGCCTGCCTAGATCGCCATGACCCGGCCGGTCTTGCGGCGCCGCTTGGACGGCCGGTCGACGCCCCAGGCCGCGAGGGTGACCGCGACGAGCGGCGCTATGTCAACCGAGGCGTCGCGCCGGTGCCACGCCCACGCATCGGCGAGTTGCCGCCGGCGGGCGCCGTCGACGGCGGCGGCGAGCTCCGGCTGGCCGAGGTGCCGGATCGTGCCCTTGCCCTCGGGTGTCATCACGGCGTCGTAGAACGCCCCGCACGCCTGGGCCATCTCGCGCTGCCCCACCAGCACCGGCTCGACGCCAGCCCGGATGAGCTCGGGAATGAGCGAACCCGCGGGCGCCGCCGGGTCCAGCAGCCAAGCCGACGGCCGCCACCGCTGGTCGAGCTCGGCCGCCCGCTCCGCCACCCAGCCGGTACCGGCGCAGCGGCCGCCGTGGTCGGCGTGCCAGCGGCAGCAGGCCACGAGCTCGACGTGCTTGCACCCGTCCGGCCGCTTGCCCGCCACGCCGATCCATGCCGTGGCCCTCGAGGGCGGCACGTCGATGGCGAACGCCACCGGGTCGCCGGGCTGCGACTCGCGGTCCTCGAGCGCCCCCCACACTGCCGGGTCGAGCACGGTGGCGGTGGCCGACCCCTCGTGCATGCAGAGCACCTCACGGGCCCACTCCTCATCGGGCAGCGCGCCCCGCTCGCGCACGAGGAACTCCTCGGTGATGCGGGTGCCGAGCGCGGGGTTGGCGGCCGCCCAGGCCGAGCGGTCGTCGAGGTCGGAGCCCTCCGGCGCCGACCACTCGAGCCACGCGAGCTCGTCCTCGCCGGCGAGCGCCCGGTCGCGCACCCGACGCAACGTGTCGCTCGTCCTGAGCAGCCCGCTGGCCATGTACCACACCTGGGGGTTGGGCGCCGTGGTCAGCATGGGAATCGAGGCGCCGAGGGTGGCGGAGTCTAAGTACATCGCCTCGTCGAAGATCACCACGTCGCCGGAGAACCCCCGGCCGGCCTTGCCGGACCGGGCCTGGTACTTGATCCGCGCGCCGATCGTGCCGCGGCCACGACCACGGAAGTGGATCGCCTCCTTGCCGTTCACGCGCACGATCCGCATCACCCGCCGGTCGAGGTCGGGGCACGCCTCGATGAGCTGGGTCATGCGGAGGAACGCCTCCTCGACGGTCTTGAGCTCGTGCGCCGTGTGCACGATGAGCCGTTCGTTGAACACCTCGACGCCAGCGAGCTCGCGCGCCTCGAGGATGGCGCCCTTGCCGTTCTGGCGGCCGACGATGCCGCCCACCTCGAACGCCGCCCACCGGCCATCACGCCGCTCCGCGAGGGCCACGTTGAGGAAGTCGGCCTGCCACGGGTCGAGCACCAGCCCGACCGAGGCCGCGAACTCGACGGCCTCCGGGCCGGACGTCGCGCCCTCGGCGTGCGCCGGAGCGCTAACGACCCGCGGCTCGCGCCTGCCGAGCAGCACGTCGCGCCCGCAACTCGTCGGCCACGTCCGCCCGCGGCGTCGCCGACGCCTCGGCCACGTCCGCCATCACCGCCCGCAACTCGCGCACGAGCGCAGCGTTGATGCCGCCGTCGAGCTCGGCCGCCAGGCGGCGGGCCAGCGTCGTGCGCCAGTCCTCCGGCACACCCTCAAGCGCCCGGTCAACCCAGGCGGCGAGGGTCGCCGGCGTGTCGTGCTGCGGGCACCGGCCGGTCGGGCCCGCAG
>DATCLV010000499.1:0-5083 GCA_036563745.1 Acidimicrobiales bacterium
CAGTACGAGTCCGAGGTGGTCTACCACTCCCTCAAGGAGGAGTGGGAAAAGCAGGGCGTCATCTTCAAGAGCATGGATGACGGCCTGCGCGAGCACGAGGACATCGTGCGCGAGTACTTCGGCACGGTGGTCCCCTACCGGGACAACCTGTTCGCCGCGGTGAACACGGCCGTGTGGTCGGGCGGGTCGTTCGTCTACGTGCCGAAGGGAGTGAAACTCGATATGCCGCTCCAGGCCTACTTCCGCATCAACGCGGAGAACATGGGTCAGTTCGAGCGCACGCTGATCATCGCCGACGAGGGCTCGAAGGTGCACTACATCGAGGGCTGCTCGGCCCCCGTGTACACCACCGACTCGCTGCACTCCGCGGTGGTGGAGATCGTGGTGAAGCCCAGCGCCCGGGTCACCTACACCACCATCCAGAACTGGTCGAACAACGTCTTCAACCTGGTCACCAAGCGGGCCCGGGTCGAGGCCGAGGGCCACATGGAGTGGATCGACGGCAACATCGGCTCGCGGCTCACCATGAAGTACCCGTCGGTCTACATGGTCGGGCCGAAGGCGTCGGGCGAGGTGCTGTCGGTGGCCTACGCCGGTCCCGGCCAGCACCAGGACGCCGGGGCCAAGATGGTCCACGCCGCCCCGGAGACCACGTCGAAGATCGTGTCGAAGTCGATCTCCAAGGCCGGCGGCCGCACGTCGTACCGCGGCCTCGTGCGGGTCGAGGACGACGCCCACGGCTGCAAGAGCCACGTGCAGTGCGACGCGCTGATCCTCGACGAGGACTCGATCAGCGACACGTTCCCCACCATGGAGGTCGGGGCCCGCGACGCCGTGATCGGGCACGAGGCCACCGTGTCGAAGGTCGCCGACGAGCAGCTCTTCTACCTGAAGAGCCGCGGCCTCACCGACGAGCAGGCGATGGGCATGATCGTGAACGGCTTCATCGAGCCGGTCACCCGCACCCTCCCGATGGAGTACGCGGTCGAGTGGTCTCGGCTGATCGAGCTCCAGATGGAAGGGTCGGTCGGCTGACGGTCGCCCGTCGCCGGGCCCACCGCTCGACCGCCGTCCCGCTCCGAGAACGCCGCCGATGACGTCTGACCTGCCCGTCGCTACCGTCCGCGGTCCTGGCACAATGGCGCCGTGCCCATGCGCCAGGACTGCAAGCACTTCGAGTCCCGCACCTACCGCAACGGCGAGACCGTGCGGAAGTGCGACCTCGACCTCGCGCCCGAGGCACCCTGGCGCTGCCCGGCCGACTGCCCCCGCTACGAGCGGCGCATGGCCGACGTCAACTGGGCGCACGGCACGCTGGTCACCCCGGCCACGCCCGACGAGCCCGGCGACGCGCTCGACCGCGGCGACGACTCGGTGGCCCGCCTCCTCGACGAGGCCGAGGACATCGTCAACGCCGTCGGCCCGCAGGTGCTGGCCGAGGTCCACGCCGAGCGCGGGGCCCGCCAGGAGCCGCGCTGGAAGTTCTGGCGCCGGCGCCCGTAGCCCGCGCCGCCCGGCGGCACCCACCCTCCCGATCCCCGTCCCTCCACCTTCCCCGAGCGCGCCATGAGCCCGTCCCTGACCGACGCCGCCCGCGAGCTGGGCGGCCCCACCTGGCTCCGCGAGCGGCGGGCCGAGGCCGTCGCCGCCGTCGGCGCGATGGCCAAGCCCACCACCGACGAGGAGCTGTGGCGCTACAGCCGCATCGACGACCTCGACCTGTCGGCCTACCGGCTGCCCGACGGCCCCGGCGACCGCGGGGTGTCGTCGCACGTGCCCGACGTGCTGGGGGCGCTGGTCGACCGGGCCGCCACCGTCGTGGTGCGCAACGGGCGGGTCGTCGACGTCGAGGTCGACGACGCCCTGGCGGCGAAGGGCCTGCTGGTCGGGCCGGCGCTCGACGGCGACGACGGGGCGTTGGGCCAGGCGCTGTCGGCCGAGGGGCCCACGCCGTCGGCCACCGACTACTTCACGCTCCTCAACGACGCCGCGCTCCTGGAGCCGGTGGTGGTCCGCATCCCCGACGGCGTCGACCTCCAGGTCCCCGTCGTCGTGGTGCACGTGACCGAGGGCGACCGGGTGGCGGCGTTCCCGCGGCTCGTCGTCCACGCCGGCCGCGACAGCTCGGCGAACGTGGTCGAGGTGCAGGTGTCGGCGGGCCGGGACGGCCTGGTCGTGCCGGTGACGGAGGTCGTCGCCGACCGGGCGGCCCGGGTCGGGATCGTCAACGTCCAGCAGCTCGACCTGTCGACCTGGCAGGTGGGGTTGCAGGCGTCGCGGGTCGAGGCCGACGCCACGTTCCGCTCGACCTCGGTCGGGTTCGGGGGCGGCTACGCCCGCCTGCGCACCGACTGCCGCATGGTCGGCCGGGGCGCCACCGGGGAGCTCGACGCCATCTACTTCGGCGAGGGCGACCAGACCCTCGACTTCCGCACCTTCCAGGAGCACATCGCCCCCGAGTGCACCAGCAACCTGCTGTTCAAGGGGGCGGGCGGCGGGCGGTCGCGGTCGGTGTACACCGGTCTCATCCGGGTGGCCAAGGAGGCCCGGGGCACCAACGCCTTCCAGACCAACCGCAACGTGAAGCTGTCCGACCAGGCGTGGGCCGAGTCGATCCCGAACCTGGTCATCGAGAACAACGACGTGCGCTGCAGCCACGCCTCGGCCGTGGGGCCGATCGACGAGGAGCAGTGCTTCTACCTGGAGAGCCGGGGCCTCCCCACCGACGTGGCCGAGCGCCTGATCGTCGGCGGGTTCTTCGGCGAGGTCCTCGCCAAGCTGCCCGTGCCGGCCCTGGCGCCGGTGCTGGCCCGCACGATCGGCAACAAGTTCGACCGGAGATCATCGTGAAGACGCGCCTGTGCTCGTTCGACGAGCTGGAGCCGGGGACCGCCCGGCGGTTCGACCTCGGCGACGGCCGGGCCATCGCCGTGGTCCGGCTGGGTGACGACGTGTACGCGATCGGCGACACCTGCTCGCACGCCGACGTGTCGCTCTCGGAGGGCGAGGTCCACGCCGCCGAGAAGACGATCGAGTGCTGGAAGCACGGCAGCGAGTTCTCCCTGGAGACCGGCGAGCCGGAGACCCTCCCGGCCACCAAGCCGGTCCCGACCTACGAGGTCGTCGTCGACGGCGACGACGTGCTGGTGGTGATGTGACGATGGCCGTGCTGGAGATCCGCGGGCTGCGGGCCGGTGTCGCCGGCGGGCGGGAGATCCTGCGCGGCGTCGACCTGACCGTCCGGTCGGGCGAGGTCCACGCCGTGATGGGCCCGAACGGCTCGGGGAAGTCGACCCTCGCGCACGTGGTCATGGGCCGGCCCGGCTACGAGGTGCTCGGCGGTTCCGTGACCCTCGACGGGCAGGACCTGCTGGCGATGACGCCCTACGAGCGGGCCCAGGCCGGCCTGTTCCTGGCGCTGCAGTACCCGACCGAGGTGCCGGGCGTGTCGCTCCACGAGATGCTGACCTACGCCCTGGCCGCCGCCGGCCGCGATCCGGAGGGCGTCGACCTGCGCATCGAGGCGGAGGCGGCGCGGCTCGACCTCGACGCCCGCCTGCTGGGCCGGGCGCTCAACGTCGACCTGTCCGGCGGCGAGAAGAAGAAGAATGAGACGCTGCAGCTGGCCGTGCTGCAACCGGCGATCGCGGTGCTCGACGAGCTCGACTCGGGCCTCGACGTCGACGCCCTGCGGGCCTGTGCCCGCCGCATCGAGGCCGCCACCGAGTCGGGCCTCGGGGTGCTGGCGATCACCCACTACAGCCGCCTGCTGCACGAGCTGCGGGCCGACCAGGTCCACGTGCTGGCCCGGGGCACGATCGCCCGCACGGGCGGCCCGGAGCTGGCCGAGGAGCTGGAGGAGACCGGCTACGCCGGCCTCCTCGGCGCCGAGATGGCCGAGGAGGAGCCGGTGACGATCCGGCGCCAGGGCCCCGCCGGCGACGACACCTTCGCCGACCTCTTCGGGCCGTAGCCGCCGCCCGCGGCCCGCTGCCCCACAGCGGCCCTTCGGGCGCCGCGGACCCCGCGCGGCGCCGCGGCCGGCGGTGCGCTCGGTGCGGTCGGTGAGACGGCGCGTCGGGTGGGCGCGGATTTGGCATGATGGCGGGATGCTGGCTGGGGACCGGGACGGGTCGACGACGAGCCGCGCCCTGGGGGTGGCCGCCGCCATCGCCCTCGGGGTGGGTGTGGCCGCGTGCGGCAGCGGAGGCGACGACGACGCCGCACCGCTGGAGACCGCCGGGGCGACCACCACCGAGGACACCGGCCTCCCCTCGTGCCGGGACGTCGACCGGGCCGTCGTGTTCAGCGTGTTCGGAGCGGCCACGAACGGCGCCGACGGGGAGGTCGACCGCTGGGTCGCCGACGAGGACGCCGAGCCCACGCCCCGCCCCCAGGCCGCCGAGGTGGTGAGCGCCTACCGCGAGGTCGGCTACGAGATCGTGTACCTGGCCGACCTCCCGTCGGAGACGCACATCGGCGACCAGCCGGTGGTCGACGCCGTGACGGTGTGGCTGGGCCTCAACGACTTCCCGGTGGGTGACGGGGTCCGCGTGTGGGCGCCGCCCGGCGACGGGTCGGCGGACGCGCAGGTGGCGCTCATCGAGGAGCTGGCCCGGATGGACGCCGCCGGCACCGAGATCGACGCCGGCTACGCGGGCGACGAGGACGCCGTGTTCCCGCTCGTGTCCGGGGGCGTGCCCCGCGACCGGGTGTACCTGCTGGGCGACCAGACCTCGGGCAGCGCGGTGTCGTCGACGCCGCTGCCCGACTCGCAGCTCGCCGCCCACGTGGCCGAGATCCAGGCGCTCGACCCCGTCTGCGAGCGGTAGCCCCGCCGCCGCTCCGGCGGCCGGTGGCCCGGCGGCGCAGGAGCGGCGGGGCGTCAGGCCCTCAGGTTCGGTCGGCCGCGCCGTTGCCGGTGGCGTCGCCGTTGCCGGCCACCGCACCGTCGGCCGGTGTGCCCTCGGCCTCGGTGGTCGCTCCCTCGGGGGCCTCGGCCGGTGCCTCGGTGGCAGCACCCGACGCCGGGGCAGCCGCCTGGGCGGGCGCCGGTGGCGCGGCCGGGGGTGCCGGTGTCGCC
>DATCLV010000510.1:0-1959 GCA_036563745.1 Acidimicrobiales bacterium
TCCTGGTGCTCGACGAGGCCACCAGCTCGCTCGACTCGGAGAGCGAGGCGCTCATCCAGCACGCCCTGCTGAGCGTGATGGCCGAGCGGACGGCGGTGGTGATCGCCCACCGGCTCAGCACGGTCCGGGCGCTCGACCGCCTGGTGGTCCTGGTCGACGGCGTGGTCGCCGAGGAGGGCAGCCACGAGGAGCTGCTGGCCCGGGGCGGCGTGTACGCCGGCCTGTGGCACAAGCAGTCCGGCGGCTTCCTGCCGATGCAAGCGGCGTCCTGACCCGCCCCACCCGGCGCCGCCGAGCTCGTGCGCATGGCGCCACGGCGAGGTGCAACCCGATGCGCAGCCGGCGAGCACACGGACGTGTCCGGCGAGCCAGACATAGGGTTGCTGCATGGGTGACGTGGCGCGGGGTCGGGACGTCGGCTACGACGAGTTCGGGATGCTGCACGAGAACGCCGAGGAGGCGGGGCTGCCGTTCGACGCCGCCGCGCCGCCGGCGGTCGAGCGGGTGTGGGTCGACGTCGGCGGCGGGCGCGAGCTGAGCGCCATCGTGTGGGGCGACGGGCCGCCCGAGCTGGTGCTGCTGCACGGCGGCGCCCAGAACGCCCACACCTGGGACACCGTGGCGCTCGCCCTGCGTCCCCGCTCGCTGGTGGCGATCGACCTGCCGGGTCACGGCCACTCTGCCGACGCCCGGGCGACCGACGGCTCGTCGGCGGTCGCGGCCGCCGAGGACGTCGCCCCGGTGATCCGCACGCTGGCACCCGACGCCACGGCCGTCGTGGGGATGTCGTTCGGCGGCCTCACCGCGATCGCCCTGGCCGGCCTGGCGCCCGAGCTGGTGCGGTCGCTGGGGCTGGTCGACGTGCTGCCCGGCCTGGCGTCGAAGAACGCGGCGCACATCATGGCCTTCGTGAGCGGGCCGCCGGCCTTCGCCAGCTTCGACGAGCTGCTGGAGCGGACGGTCCAGTTCAACCCGCACCGGTCGCGCAGCTCGCTGCGGCGGGGGATCCTCCACAACGCCGCCCGGCAACCCGATGGCACGTGGGTGTGGCGCCACAGCCGGGGCCCGGCCGGGGCCGCCGGACGGGTGGCCGGGATCAAGGCCCAGGGCGACCAGCTCTACGGCGACCTGTGGGCGTCGCTGGAGGCGGCCGCCGGGCGGGGGCCCGTGCTGCTGTGCCGCGGCCTGCGGGAGGACTCGGTCCTGCGGGACGGCGACGTCGACGAGCTGCGCCGCCGGGTGCCGTCGGCCCAAGTGGTCGACTTCCCCGGCGCCGGTCACAGCATCCAGGGCGACCAGCCGGTGGCGCTGGCCGCCACGCTCGCCGACCTCCTCGACTGACCCGCGGGCCCGACGGACCCTGGGACGCGCCGGACGCCGGCCTCGCGGCCGGCGTCCGAACGGTCGGGGGTTCAACGGTCGAGGGTCGGTGTCAGGCTGCACCACCCCACGGGTGACCGCGGAGCCCCTGGGGGAACACGCTGCGGCTGAAGACCTCGACGACCTGGTGCACGGTCAGGCCGTCGACGACCGCGTGGTACGGGTTGCCCTGCATCTCCTGCCACCGGATCGTGCCCCCGAGGCGGGTGATGTCCTTCGTCCGGGCGAGGGCGAAGCCGCCGTGGGTGATCGGGCGCTGCAGCTCCCGCAGGACCTCGGCATCGGTGAACTTCGCCGTGTTGTCGTTCCACACCTGGACCGACATCTCCGTGACCACGTCCCGGGTGTCGATCCTGAGGGTGCGCTTCTGCGCCGGTCTGCTCCTGGTGGCCGGTTTGTTCTCGCCGGCGTCGCGGATCGCCCGTTCGGTGACGTGGCCGCCGCGCATGACGATGGCGTTGTCCTTGATCTTTCCCATGTCAGCTGCCTCCGAGGTAGGTCTCGACCGGCTCGACGTTGACGCCGAGCACGACCGGGTTGCCGGGAGGGTTCGAGACCGTGACGGTCATCGACCCGTCG
>DATCLV010000512.1:0-2183 GCA_036563745.1 Acidimicrobiales bacterium
GGACGGGGGAGAGGCCCTGGTGGACGCCCATGGCCCGCATCTGGCGGCGGACCGCGTCGGCGATGGCGGCGGCCAGCTCCGGCTGCCAGGTGGCGGCGACGCCGAGGGCCTGCGGGAAGATCGTCGAGCCCCGGGACATGACGCCCGAGCAGATCTCCTCGTGGACGATCGCCGGGATGCCGAGGCGGGTCCCCTCGACGAGGCGCCGCTGGACGGCGTTGGCGAGCGCGGCGGCCGCGGCGGCGTCGAGGCTGCTGGCCCCCGAGATCCGGGTGACCTGGCCGAGGCCGTGGCGGAGCAGGTCGGCGGCCTTGGCGGGGTCGAGGTCGGGGCCGTCGGTGAGCTGGAACACCCAGGCGCTGCCGAGCTGGGCGAGCTTCTCCTCGAGGGTCATGCGGGCGAGGAGGTCGGCCACCCGGTCGTCGATCGGCCGGGTCGGGTCGCGGTAGGCGGCCCCGGTCGGGGCGACGGCGCTCACGTGGCGGTCCCCGGCGCCGGGCCCGTCGACTGGCGGACGACCAGCCGGGTGGGCAGCGTGACCTGCGGGGGCCCTTCGTGTTCGTCGGGCCGGTCGGGCTCGTCGGGCTCCTTCGGTCTGCCGTCCGGTGGGCCCTCCCGCTCGATGCGGTCGATCAGCAGCTCGACCGCCCGGCGGCCCATCTCCTGGATCTGCTGGTCGATGGTCGTGAGCGGGGGCTCCATCAGCGCCGATTCGGGGATGTTGTCGAAGCCGACCACCGACACGTCGCCGGGCACGCGGAGCCCGAGCGAGTGGGCGACGTGCAGGGTCTGGATGGCCGACAGGTCGTTGGCGGCGAAGATGGCGGTGGGCCGGTCGGGGAGCGTGAGGAGCTCACGGGCCGGCTTCTCCGACCGGTCGAGCTCGTAGTCGCCGACCCGGATGAGGTCGGGGTCGACGGCGATCCCGGCGGCCTCGAGCGCCTGCCGGTAGCCCTGCTCGCGCTGGCGGGCCGACTCGAGGTCGGGGCGGCCGGCGAGGAAGCCGATGCGGCGGTGACCGAGCCCGAGCAGGTGCTCGGTGGCGGCGACGGCGCCGGCCAGGTTGTCGCCGTGGACGGTGGGCAGGGTCGCCGGCCCGGTGTGGGGGTCGACCGCCACTAGCGGGGTATCGGTCTCGACATCGACGACCGTGGGTGTGACGAGGACGATCCCGTCGGTGAGCGTGCCGCCGAGCCGGGAGACGTAGCGGCGCTCCCAGCCGGCCTGGTCCTTGCCGTGGCCGCTGCCGGAGTAGACGATCAGCTCGTAGCCGTGGGCCCGCACGGCGGCGCCGGCGCCCTTGAGCAGCTCGGCGCTGAAGGGCTCGATGTCGGCGACGACGACGCCGACCACGTTGGTGCGCCGGCTCCGCAGGCTGCGGGCGACCAGGCTGGACTCGTAGCCGAGCTGCTCGATGACGGCCTGGACCTTGGCGAGCGTGGCGGGGGCGACGCCGTAGCGGCCGTTGATCACCTTCGACACCGTGGCGACCGAGACACCTGCCTCGGCCGCGACATCCCCGATCGTGACGCGTGGCACCGGGCGAGCATAACCACGACCGGAGAACGATGTCGATAACGTTATCGATAACGATTGACAACGCCGGTCGACCAGCGCGACGCTCGGCCTCGCACGGGGAACCCAGCCCGTGTGGAGGGGGACGCGACATGCAGCGGAGGTTTGCCCGGAGGGCACTGCTGATCGGCGGGGCGGCGCTCCTCGCCGTCTCGTGCGGTGACGACGGCGACGGCGGGTCCAGCACGGACGCCGCCTCGGGCGACGACGGCGCGAGCGAGAGCTCGGGGGAAGACGTCACCATCGAGTGGTGGCACATCCAGAACAACGACCCCGGGCTGTCGTTGTGGGAGGACATCGCCGCCGAGTTCGAGGCCGAGCACCCGAACGTCACGATCGACATCACCGTCTACGAGAACGAGGCCTTCAAGACCGCCATCGAGCCCCGCCTGCAGGCCGGCGAGCCGCCGGACCTGTTCCAGTCGTGGGGCGGCGGCGAGCTCGCCACGCAGGTCGACGCCGGACTCGTCAAGGACGTCACCGACGACGTCGAGCCCTGGATCGGCACGCTCAACGAGGCGGCCGTGCGGATGTACCAGGTCGACGACCGCCAGTACGGCATCCCGTTCGACCTCGGCATGGTGGGCTTCTGGTACAACAAGGACCTG
>DATCLV010000530.1:0-2777 GCA_036563745.1 Acidimicrobiales bacterium
TACGCCAACGCGCTGGGCCAGTTCCTCGGCCCGCTGCTGGGCGGCCTCATCGCCTACTACTTCGGTTGGCGGGTGCCGTTCCTCGTCTTCGCGGTGGCGACGGCCGTCTTCGTGGTGCTGGCCCTGCGCCTGCGCGACCCGATCCGCGGCCACTTCGAGCGCAAGGCCGTGGGCGTGTCCGACGAGGTGGTGGCCACCGAGGAGGTGGCGCCGTCGTGGGCGGAGTCGTGGCGGGTCATCTGGCAGGTGCGCAGCCAGCGTCGCATCTTCATGGCCCTGCCGTTCGTGGCGATCGGCCTCATCGGCCTGGCCGTGTTCAGCGGCCTCTACTACGAGGACGTCTTCGGCCTCGACGAGCGGGAGCGCGGCTTCCTGGCCGCCCTCATCGAGGGCCCGGCCCAGCTGGTGGGCCTGCTCATCGGCGTCCCGCTGGCCACCCGGCTGATGATGAAGGGCCCCGGCCACGTGCTGCACTTCCTGTCGCGGGTGGCCGCGGCGGTGTCGGCCGTGTGGGTGGTGTTCGCCCTGGCCCCCAACCTGGCGGTGGCGGTGATCGCCAACTCGGCGATCTCGGTGGGGCTGTTCCTGCTGCTGCCCGGCATCTTCGCCGTGATGTCGCTGGCGGTGCCGGCCAAGGTGCGGTCGTTCGGCTACGCGGCCGGCCTGCTGTGGATCATGCCGGGCTTCCTGCTGCTGCCGTTGATCGGCACGGTCGGCGAGGCCCACGGCCTGCGGGCCGGCCTCCTGTGCGCGGCGCCCGTGTTCCTGATCGGCGGCATGATCGTGGCGTCGGGCGGCAGCTACGTGGCCGACGACATCGCCCGGGTGTGGCGCACGGCGGCGACGCTGTCGGAGGTCGCCCACCTGCGGTCGCAGGGCAAGGTGAAGCTGCTGCTGGCCCGCGACGTGAGCGCCCACTACGGCAGCGTGCAGGTGCTGTTCGGCGTCAACCTCGAGGTCGACGAGGGCGAGGTCGTGGCGCTGCTCGGCACCAACGGCGCCGGCAAGTCGACCCTGCTCAAGGCCATCGCCGGCCAGCTGCAGGCCAGTGACGGGGCGATCATCTTCGACGGCCGCGACATGACCCACACGCCGCCCGAGGAGGTCGCCAAGCGGGGCGTGGCGATGGTCCCCGGCGGGCAGGGCGTCTTCACCCAGCTCACCGTGGCCGACAACCTGCGGCTCGCCGCCTGGCAGGTGAACGCCTCGCCGCTGGAGGCGAGGATCGCCACCGAGCGGGTGCTGGAGACGTTCCCGGTCCTGCGGCAGCGCTGGAAGGTGGAGGCCGGCAACCTGTCGGGCGGGCAGCAGCAGATGCTGACCCTCGGCATGGCGTTCATCGGCAAGCCCCGGCTGCTGATGATCGACGAGCTGTCGCTCGGCCTGTCGCCGGTGGTGGTGGGCCAGCTGCTGGAGATGGTGCGGCTGCTCAAGCAGCAGGGCACCACGATCATCCTGGTGGAGCAGTCGGTGAACGTGGCGCTCACCGTGGCCGATCGCGCCTACTTCATGGAGAAGGGCGAGATCCGGTTCGAGGGCCCGACCGCCGAGCTGCTGGAGCGTCCCGACCTGCTGCGGTCGGTGTTCTTCTCGCAGGCCGACGGGAACGGCGCCGAGGCGCCGGGCGCCGACGGGGACGGCGCCGAGCCGGGCGCCGACGCGGCGCCGAAGGTCACCGTCACGGCCGAGGCGGTCGCCCCCAACGGCCACGACGACGAGCTGCCGGTGCTGGAGGTGCGCGACGTCGTCAAGCGCTTCGGCGGCGTCCGCGCCCTCGACGGCGTGTCGTTCGAGGTCGCCCCCGACGAGATCCTCGGGTTCATCGGCCCCAACGGCGCCGGCAAGACCACGCTGTTCGACGTCATCTCCGGGTTCGACCAGCGCGACCAGAGCGGCACCATCTACCTGCGCGACGGCGATGTCATCCACGAGCTCCACGGCACGCCCACCCACGTGCGGGCGTGGCGGGGCCTCGGCCGGTCGTTCCAGGACGGCCGCCTGTTCCCGGGCCTCACCGTGGCCGAGACGATCGCGGTGGCCCTGGAGCAGCACGTGGAGGTGCGCGACCCGATCGCGGCGAGCCTCCACCTGCCGGCGGTCGCCGACGCCGAGGAGCTCGTCGACCTGGCTGTCGCCGACCTGATCGACCTGCTGGGCCTGGGCAGCTACCACGACAAGTTCGTCCGGGAGCTGTCGACCGGCACGCGGCGCATCGTCGACCTGGCGTGCGTGCTGGCCCAGGGCCCGAAGGTCGTGCTGCTCGACGAGCCGTCGAGCGGCATCGCCCAGCGCGAGGCGGAGGCGCTCGCCCCGGTGCTGCGCCGGGTGCGGGAGGAGCTGGGCGCGAGCCTCCTGGTCATCGAGCACGACCTGCCGCTGCTGCTGTCGATCGCCGATCGCATGATCGCCCTCGACCTGGGCCGCGTGGTCGTCGACGGCGACCCGCAGGAGGTCATCAACCATCCGACCGTGGTGGAGTCGTACCTCGGCACCGATGCCGCCGCCATCGCCCGCTCGGGGGTGACCTGAGCCCACCCGGTCGCGCACGAAGCAGGTCGCGGAGGGGGAGCGTCCATGTCCGACAGAACAGAGAGCGATCGGCCACCGGAGCCCGACGGCACCGACGACGTCGCAGGCACCGGAGGTTCGGGATCCGGGGGGACCGGAACGACCGGGGCGGCCGGCCGGGGGCGGCTGGCCGCCCGGTCGACGCAACGACAGGGGGGCAGCGGCGGTGGGGGCCGGGCCCTGCGCCGGTACGGGCCGGTCGTCGCCGC
>DATCLV010000543.1:0-2161 GCA_036563745.1 Acidimicrobiales bacterium
GTCACCGACCGCGTCGATCCCCGATCGGGCGTCGGCAGACTGGGACGCCCCTCCGCCACCCGCCACCCCCGGAAGGACGCCGCCACCGATGCCCACGATCCGCCGCGCCACCGCCGCCGACTTCCCGGTCGAGGCCTTCGAGGCCCGCACGGCCACGGCGACCCTGGTGGTGCCGGCGCGCGACGAGGCGGCCGGCGTCGCCCAGACCGTGCTGGCCGCCGAGGTCCTGCGGAAGCTCGACGTGCTCGACCGGGTGCTGGTCGTCGACGGCGGCTCCACCGACGACACGGTGCTGGAGGCGGAGCTGGCCGGCGCCGACGTGGTGGCCGCGGCCGACCTCCAGCCCGGCTTCGGCCCGGTGCTCGGGAAGGGCGACTCGCTGTGGCGGGCGTTGAGCGTGGTCGACACCGACGTGGTCGTGTTCCTCGACGCCGACCTGGAGGGCGACGTCGGCAAGTTCCTGCGGGGCCTGCTCGGCCCGCTGGTCCTGGGCGGGCACGACGACGTGCAGTTCGTGAAGGGCTCGTTCCACCGGATCGACCCGGACGGCGCCCAGCCCGGCGACCCGTTCGACGGCGGCCGCGTCACGGAGATGGTCGCCCGGCCGCTGCTCAACCTGTGGCGCCCCGACCTCGCCGGCTTCTACCAGCCCCTCGGCGGGCAGGTGGCGGCCCGCACCGAGCTGCTGCGGTCGCTCCCGATCCTCACCGGCTACGCGGTCGAGATGGGGATGCTCATCGACGTCGTCGACCGGGTGGGGCTCGACGCCGTGGTCGAGGTCGACCTGGGTGCCCTGCGCAACAAGCCCCGCCCGACGTCGGCGCTGGCGCCGATGGCGCAGGAGGTGCTGTACGCGTTCGCGTCGCGGGTGCTGCCGGAGGGCGCCGCGCCGGCCTGGTCGCCGTACGTGCGGCCCCGGCGTGACGGCGGCGTGCCCGTCCCCGACCCGGCGACCGTGGTCGAGCGCCCGCCCTACCGCCCGCGCTGAGCCCGAGGGCGACCGCGCCGCCGACGACCGCCGGTCACGACGCCGGCGCGGCCTGGCGGCGGAGGTGCGGCGGGAGCTCCAGGTCGGGGTCGACGTCGGCCCGGCCGGCCAGCACGTCGGCCACCGCCAGGTAGTCGGCCACCTCGGCCACGTCGTGCACCCGGAACACGTAGCCGGGCTGGGCCGCCAGGTGGCCCACGGCGGCCAGCGTGCCCGCCAGCCGCTCCCGCGGTGGCCGCCGGGTGATCGCGCCGATGAAGTCCTTCCGGGACAGCGCCAGCAGGAGGGGCCGGCCCAGCGCCCGCACCCGCTCGATCTCCCGCAGCACGGTGACGGTCTGGTGCGGGGTCTTGGAGAAGTCGGGCCCCGGGTCGAGCACGATCGCCTCCCGCGGCACCCCTCGGGCCACGGCCTCGTCGACCAGCTCGCCCAGCAGCCCGACCACGTCGGCGGTCACGTCGTCGTAGAGCAGGGGGTCGGTCAGCCGCTCCTTCGGCTTCGACCGGTTGTGCATGAGCACCAGCCCGGCGCCGGCCGCCGCGCACAGGTCGGCGACCTCGGGGTGCAGCAGGGCGCTCACGTCGTTGACGATCGACGCCCCGGCGGCCAGCACGGCCTCGACGACCGGCGGCTTGTAGGTGTCGACCGAGATGAGGACGTCGGGCAGCGCGGCCCGGATGCCCTCGACCACGGGCAGGACCCGGTCGATCTCCTCGGACGCCTCGACCTCGGGGACGCCGGTGATGCCGGACTGTCCCCCGACGTCGATGATCGTGGCGCCCTGGGCCACCAGCTCGACGGCCCGCGCCACCCGCGCCTCGACGTCGGGGTACTCGCCGGCGTCCGAGAACGAGTCGGGGGTGGCGTTGACGATGCCCATCAGCGCGGGCCGCGACAGGTCGACGGTCCGGCCGCGCACGACCAAGGTTGGAGCGGAAGGCACGCACGCACCCTACGAGGGACGCCCCGGGCCACCCACGCGCCTGACCCACGAGCGCGACCAAGGCCGACGGGGCACGGACCGGTGGCGGGGAATGCCGGGGCCGAGCGAGGGGTTGGGTACCATCGCCCGACGCCACCAAGCCCCCTGTCGAGGTGTCTCCACATGACCGTGTCCGTTCGCATCCCGACCACGCTGCGCACCCTCTCCGGTGGTGCGGCGGAGGTGAAGGT
>DATCLV010000544.1:0-2787 GCA_036563745.1 Acidimicrobiales bacterium
GGCCGATGCTGCGGGCTGAGGGCATCCGGGTCGCGTTCGGCGGTGTCCGAGCCGTCGACGACGTGTCGTTGGCGGCCGGGCGCGACGAGCTGGTCGGGCTCGTCGGACCGAACGGCAGCGGCAAGACCACGCTGCTCAACGCCCTCTGCGGGGTCGTGCCCGCCGTGGGCCGGGTGACCGTGGACGGCCAGGCCCTGCGGCTCGGCCACCCCACGGCGACCGCCCGGGCCGGCGTGGCCCGGGTGTTCCAGACACCGCAGGTGTTCGACCAGCTGACCTGCGTCGAGAACGTGATGCTGGCGTCGCCCGACCGCCGGGGCCGGGGCCTGGCCGGCGCCTGGCTGGGCCGGTGGGACATGTGGCGGCGAGAGGACGAGCGCGCCGCCACGGCCACCGCCGTGCTGGGCCAGGTCGGCCTCGGGGACCGCGCCGGCGAGCCGGCTTCGGTCCTGTCCTACGGCCAGCGCCGCCTGCTCGAGCTGGCCCGGGCGCTGGCCTCCGCCCCCAAGGTCCTGCTGCTGGACGAGCCGAGCGCGGGGCTCAACGACGCCGAGACGGCCGGACTGGCCGAGCTGCTCGTCGGGCTGCGGCGGACCGGGCGGGCGGTCGTGGTCGTCGACCACAAGGTGGACTTCCTCGACCAGGTGTGCGACCGGCTGGTCGTGCTGGAGCTCGGCCGGGTCATCGCCGAAGGCCGACCCGATGCCGTGTGGCAGGACAAGCGGGTCGCCGACGCCTACCTGGGCGTCGCCGACGAGCCCCTCGGGCCCGGCGACCCTCGCCCCGACGACGACGTCGACGCGCGACCGGAGGCCCTCGATGCTCCAGGTTGAGGGCCTCGACGTCCGCTACGGGACGACGCACGCGGTGCGGGCGGTCGACCTGGCGGTCGGCTCGGGCGACGCCCTCGCCGTCCTCGGACCCAACGGGGCGGGCAAGACGTCCACGCTGCGGGCCGTGAGCGGACTGGTCCCCCACGGGGGCACCGTCCGCTTCGACGGGGAGGACGTGACCCGGCTGCCGGCCGAGGAGATCGCCCGGCGCGGCCTGATCCACGTCCCCGAGGGCCGGCACGTGTTCCCCGACCTCACCGTCGAGGAGAACCTGGGCATCGGCGCCACCGCCCAGGGTGGGCGGCGGTCGGAGTTCGGGATCGACGACGTCCACGACCTGTTCCCCGCCCTCGGCGGGCTCCGCCGGCGGCTCGGCTTCGCCCTGTCCGGCGGCGAGCAGCAGATGGTGGCCCTGGGCCGGGCGCTCATGGGCGGGCCGCGCCTGCTGCTGGTGGACGAGCCCTCGCTCGGCCTCTCGCCCCGCCTGGCCCGGTCGGTGACCGCCGCCCTGGCGGAGATCCGGGCCCGGGTGCCGCTGGTGGTCGTGGAGCAGAACGTGCAGCTTGCGCTGCGGATCTGTCCCCGGGCGGCGGTCATGGTCCGGGGCGAGATCGTGCTGCGGGCGAGCCGGGACGAGCTGGACGACCGCGACGCCCTGCTCGCCTCGTATCTGGGCCAGCAGGACGCGAGGGCGACATAGGGGGACGCACATGCGCACCGACGATCACCTGTTCATCGGCGGCCGGTGGGAGGACCCGGCCGGCACGGAGACGCTGCCGGTCCGTTCGCCGGCCACCCGCGAGGTCGTCGGCCGGGTCCCGGCCGCCACGGTCGCGGACATCGACCGGGCCGTCGCCGCGGCGCGCCGGGCGTTCGACGAGGGTCCCTGGCCGCAGTTGCCGCTGTCCGAGCGGGCCGAGCGCCTGGTCGCCCTCGGCGAGGCGCTGCAGGCCCGGGCCGCCGAGCTCGACCGCCTGGTGCCGCTGGAGAGCGGCATACCGGTGTGCTTCGCTTCGGGCAGCAGCGCGATCCCGCTGGTCGACTACTACGTCGACGTGGCCCGGACCTACGCGCTCGAGGACGTCCGCCCCGGCCGCCCCGGCGTCACGGGCGACGGCATCGTCCGGCGGGTGCCGGTCGGTGTGGTGGCCGGCATCACGCCCTGGAACGGGCCGGTCATGCAGGTGCTGATGAAGGCCGTCCCGGCGCTGCTGGCCGGCTGCCCCGTGGTGATCAAACCGGCGCCGGAGACACCGCTCAGCGCCAACGAGGTCGCCCGCGCCGTCGAGGACGCCGGACTGCCGCCCGGGACCGTCAGCATCGTGCCCGGCGGCCGCGACCTGGGCGAGCACCTGGTCGGCCACCCGGGCGTCGACCACGTCTCCTTCACCGGCAGCACGGCGGCGGGGCTGCGGATCGCGGCCCGGTGCGGCGCCGACCTGCGGCGCACCAACCTCGAGCTGGGCGGGAAGTCGGCGGCCATCGTGCTGCCGGACGCCGACCTCGACGCCGTGCTGCCCACCGTCGCCCAGTTCGGCTACTTCTTCAACGGCGAGGCCTGCGCGGCGCTGACCCGTGTCCTGGCCCCGCGTGACCGCTACGGCGACGTGTGCGACGGGCTGGCCGCGCTCGTCGCCGGCTTCCCGGTCGGGGACCCGCTCGACCCGGGCACGTTCGTCGGCCCGCTCGTCACCGAGGCCCAGCGGGAACGGGTCGAGCGCTACATCGGCCTCGGCCGGGACGCCGGCGCCGCGGTGGCGGTCGGCGGCGGCCGGCCCGCGGGCCTGGCCCCCGAGCTGACCGGCTGGTACGTCGAGCCCACCCTGCTCACCGACGTGGACAACGCCATGGCCGTCGCCCGCGAGGAGATCTTCGGCCCGGTCGTCGTCGTGATCCCCTACGACGGGGTCGACGACGCCGTCGCCATCGCCAACGACTCGCCGCTGGGGCTGGC
>DATCLV010000554.1:0-4416 GCA_036563745.1 Acidimicrobiales bacterium
CGCCGCGACGGCGGCGCCGGTGGCGGCGAACGACATCTGGCCGAGGGTCACCTCGCCGGTCCAGCCGGTGAGCACCACCACCGAGAGGGCGATCAGCACCAGCGCGGCCAGCGTCGTGGCCCGCAGCACGTCGCTCTCCGACAGGACCAGCGGCAGCGCCGCCGCCCCGGCCACCATCGCCAGCACGGCGCCCGCCCGCAGCAGGCGCAGGAGGGGCGAGCCGGCCAGCTCGAACGGGAGGCCCCGGGGCTCGGCCACGGTCTGCCAGCTCGAGGACCCGTCGCGGTCGGCCCGGCTGGTCGAGCCCCGCCGCACCAGCAGGCCGACGACCACCACCCCGGCGAGCACGGCGTCGGTGAGCGTGAGCGAGTGCCCGCCGGCCGGCCCGGTGGCCTGGGTGAGCACGCCGATGGCGACGGCGCTCAGCAGCATCGTGGGCAGCGAGGCGAACCCGCCGAGGGCCATGGCGCCGAGAGCGGCGACGATCACCCGGAGGCCGACGCCGGCGGTGAGCTCGAGGCCGAGGATGCCGGCCTGCACGTAGGAGGCGACGAACGCGAGCACCGAGGCGACGATCCACACGCCGGCCTCGATGCGGGGCACCGGGATGCCGAGCATCGACGCCCGGTCGTCGCGGTCGGCGGCCGCCCGGACGGCGATGCCGATGTCGGTCCACCGCAGCGCCAGCGCCACGGCGGCGATCGCCACGAGCGCCACGGCCACCGCCACCACCTCGGCGGTGCCGAACACCGTGGAGCCGATCGTGACGGTGAGGTCGCCGGGCACGTCGAAGCCGGTCCGGTTGCCGCCGCTGCGGTCGACCAGCGCGACCTCGCCCCACAGCCGCGGCGCCAGCAGCCCGAGGATGGCGAACAGCTGGGCGAGGCCGATGGTGGCGACGGTGACGATGAGCCGGGCCGAGCGGCGGAGGCGGCGGATGACGATCGCGTCGACGGCGACGCCCGACAGCACGGCCACCACCAAGCCGACACCGAGCCCGCCGGCCCAGCCCAGCTCGGCGCTCACGTGGAGGCCGGCGGCGCAGAAGCCGCCGACCCCCACGCCGGTGACGACCGCCGCCACCGGGGACCAGCGCAGGATCGTCGCCGTGCCGAGGGCGGCGACGACGCCCGCGGCCGCGGCCAGGAACGCCGTGGCGCCGCCGCCGGGGGCGCCGAAGAGGACGACGCCGCCGGCCAGCGCAGCCGGGAAGGTGCCGATCGACGCCTGAGCGAGGTTCACCACCCGGTTGGCCCGGTACACGAGCACCAGCCCGACCACGACCATGGCGTTGAGCAGCCCGAGGACCACGCCCTGGAGGGCGACGCCGAGCGGCACGGGGAAGGCCACCGCCTGGAGGGCGAGCACGGCGGCGGCCGGCGCCACCGCGCGGGCGGCCACCCGGGCGCGGGCGGTGGCGCCCTCGTGGTCGGGGGCGAAGTGCGCCGGACGCTCGCTCAACGTTCCCCGCTCCTGCTGCTCCGCAGCGGGCCGCTCGGGCCACGCTCGCTCTTCGCCGGACCTCGCTCGCGCACGCTCGCTCCGGACGGACGCTCGCTCATGAGCCCGGGACCTTACTGCCGGTAACGATTGTGATCCGGGGTGCGGCGGGCGAGATCGGCGGCCACGCGCGGCCGGTCGATCTTGGCGTTGTGCCGCCGGTCGACCGGCAGGCGGTCGACCACCACGAACCGGTCGACCGACCGGGTGGCCCCGTGGGCCGCCGCGGTCCGCTCCAGCTCGATGAGCACGGTCCCGGCCTCGGCGTCCGGCTCCAGCTCGACGGCCACCACCGCCTTCCGACCCTCGGCCGTGTCGAGGCCGACCAGCGCGCTGCGCCGCACCTTGGGGTGGGCGTTGACCACGGGCTCGACGCACAGCGGGTAGGCCACGCCCTCGGCGGTCTCGACCCGGTGCGACCGCCGGCCGCACAGCCACAGCCGGCCCTCGTCGTCGAGGTAGCCGGTGTCGCCGATCCGGTGCCAGGTGCCGGCGGGGTCGGGGATCTTGTTGTCCTCGTCGGCCCGGGGCTGGCGGTGGTACCCCTCGCTGATGTGCGGGCTGCGGGCCACGACCTCGCCGATCTGGCCGGGGCGGAGCTCGGCGACGTGCTCCCAGGACCGGATGGGCCCGTCGGCCACCTCCACGATCCGCAGCTCGACGCCGGGCAGCGGCCGGCCGACGCAGAGCCCGGCGCCCCGCTCGGTGGCGGCCCACGTGCCCTCGCCGCCACCCACGCCCAGCACGTCGCTCCCGGCGATCTCGGTGCACGGCAGCGCCTCGGTGGCGCCGTAGTCGGAGTACACCTCCCCCGCCGGGCCCAGCACGGCCTTCGCCGCCGCGAACAGCGGGCCGGGCACCTCGGCGCCGCCGACCACGATCCGCTCGATGCTCGCCAGCGTGATCCCCTCCCGGCGGGCGTAGGCGGCCAGGTTGGTGAGCAGCGCCGGCGACGCGAACAGCGAGCGCACCCCGCACTCCTGGATGGTGCGGACCAGCGGGGCGGGATCGGCGTCGCCCGGGCCCTTCAGGGTGAAGTCCATCGGCGGCACGACCACGGTGCCGCCGGCCGACAGCCCGATGATCCAGAACATCGGGAACGTGGTCATGTCGACGACCTCGCGGCCGTCGGTGTAGCCCCAGTGGCCCAGGACCAGGTCCATCATCTCGGCCAGGTTCCGCTGGCGGAGGACGGTCGGCTTGGGTGCCCCGGTGCTGCCGGTGGTGAAGGCGATGACCGCCGGGTCGGCGGGGCCGATGGCGCCGCGGGCGGGCTCGGCGGCCGCCGGGTGCCGCTCCAGCGACCGCAGCGTGGGCCGCCCCGGCAGCCCGACCCGCCCGACGACCACGCTCCGGCGGATCGTCCCCCGCCCCCAGCCGAACGCCAGGCGCCCGGCGTGGGCGCGGGGCGTCCCGAAGAACACCTCGGGGCCGACCTTGGCCAGGCTGCGGGCCACGCTGCGCAGGCCGTGGCTGTGGGGCTCGATGCCGACGACCACGGCGCCGACGCGCCACAGGGCGAGGCCGAGGACCATGGCGTCGATGCCGGGCGGGACCATGAACGAGCACAGCGTCCCCTCGCGAACGCCGATGTCGGGGAGGCCGGCGGCCAGGGCCTCGGCCCGGTCGCTCAGCTCGCGGTAGGTGTGGCGCCGGTAGCGGAGGCGGCCGCCCGGGCCCTTGCGGGCGTGGACGAGGGCGACGCGGTCGGGGTCGGCGGCGGCGATGGCCCGGACCCGGTCGGCGATCTCGACGGTCCGCCCGGGGACCGCGCCGGCGGAGGTCGTGGGGGCCGTGGCGGTCGTGGGGACCGTGGCCCGGGTGTCGCTCACGCCCCCTCCTTCACGGGCGCCGGGAGGTGGGCGGCGGCGAAGTCGGCGATGATCGCGGTGACCGCGTCCGGGTCCTCGAGCATCGGGAAGTGGCCGCACCCGGCGAGCTCCTCGGCCCGCTCCGGCGCCAGCCGCTCGTCGAGCGCCCGCCCCGCCGTGGGCGACAGGACCCGGTTGTCGGCGCCCCAGATCGTGCACACCGGGGGTGCGGCGTCCTGGAGGCCGCCGTCGAGCCCGCCGTAGGCGCCCATGTCGTCGAGCACGTCGACCAGGGCGGGGAGCTGGTCGCGGCGGCGGTTGGCGGCGAGCAGCTCGGGGTCGCGCTGGAGGCCGAGCGCCCGGCCGCGGCGGCCGAGCTGGAACCGCAGGGCGGCCCGGGCGGCGAGGCCCGGCGGCGTGACCTTGCGGGACAGCCGGCGCAGCGTGCGGGTCGAGCGGGGCGCCCTCCGGGCCATCGTGTGCAGCGGGCCCAGCCACCCGGCCGAGAACGTGGCGGCGGTCAGCGGGTTGACCAGCACGAGGCCGGCCACCTGGTCGCGCCGTGCCTGGGCGATGCCGGCGGCGATGTTGCTGCCCATGCAGTTGCCGACGAGGAGGACCGGGGCGAGGTCGAGGTCGTCGACGAGCGCCCCGAGGAGCTCGACCTGCCCTCGGAGGTCGATGCCCCCGGCGGGGCGGGGCGAGCGGCCGAAGCCGGGGAGGTCGACCGCCACCGTGCGGTAGGTGGCCGACAGGGCGGCGGTCTGGTGGCGCCAGATGGTCGACGAGGCGCCGCCGTTGTGGAGGAAGAGCAGTGCCCGCCCCGCACCCCGCGCCTGGTAGGCGATCTCGACGCCTGCGTGCGTGTACCGGTCCATAACCGGAAGAGTAGTAGACAAATTTGTCTTTCTCTCGTACGGTGGGCATCACGCAGCCGGGGGGCCGCGCCGAGAGAGCGCCGGGAGGCAGCCATGGGGGCACGACGGTTCACGTTCCGGTCGGGACGGTCCGGGAGGTTCGCTCGTTCCGAGCGCGCCGAACCGTCCGGACGGCCGGGCCAGGGCAGGCGCGGCGTCGCCGCCACGATCGCCGCCCTGCTGCTGGC
>DATCLV010000570.1:0-1509 GCA_036563745.1 Acidimicrobiales bacterium
CGCTCGAGGACCTCTACGCCGCCTGCGGCACCGACGTGCCGCTGTCGCTCGACGTGAAGGACCCGGCGGCCTTCGACCGCGTGGTGGCGGTGGCCCGCGCCGCCGGGGGCGACGCCGCCGCCAACCTGTGGCTGTGCCACCACGACTGGGAGGTGGTGGCCGGCTGGCGCTCGGCGGCACCGGAGGTGCGGCTGGTCGACTCGACGCGCCTGCACCGGATGAAGCAGGGCCCGGAGCGCCACGCGGCGCTGCTGGCCAAGGCCGGCATCGACGCCGTCAACCTGCACCACTCCGACTGGACCGGCGGCCTCACCACGCTGTTCCACCGCTTCGGCGTGCTGGCGCTGGGCTGGGACGCCCAGCAGCCGCGCGTCCTGGCCGAGCTGCTCGACCTCGGCATCGACGGCGTGTACAGCGACCACGTCGACCGCATGGTCGCCGCGCTCGACCGGGCCTACCCCCGCGCGGGCTGACGCCGCCGGCCGAGCCGGCGCCGGGGATCGTCGGTGGGATCCGCCGAACGACACGTCACCTCCCTCGTCTCACCGGTCACAACCCGCCGATGTCGCCCAACGGGTAGATGCGCACGAAGGCGCGCCCCACGATCAGGTCCTCGTCGATCGCCCCGAAGTACCGGCTGTCCTGGCTGTTCGTCCGGTTGTCGCCCATCATGAAGTAGTGCCCCTCGGGGATCGTGATCGGGGGCACGTCCTGGCCCGACGGGGAGAGCGTCGGCGTGCCCTCCGGCAGGTACGGCTCGTCGAGCGGCTCGTCGTTGATGTACACCTGCCCGTCGACGGTCTTCAGCACGTCGCCCGGCAGGCCGATCACCCGCTTGATCAGGTCCTCGATGTCGTCGTCCGGGTTGTTCGACTGCGCCGCCTCGGGCCGCTTGAACACGACGATGTCGCCCCGGCCGACGTCGTTGAACCGGTAGCTGAGCTTGTTGACCAACACCCGGTCGCCCTTGTGCAGGGTCGGCTCCATCGAGTCGGACGGGATCCAGAACGCCTGGATGAAGAACGTCCGGACCAGCACCGCCACCAGCAGCGCGCCCCCGATGACCAGCGCCCACTCGATGGCCGTGCGCAGCCCGCTGCGCGGCTTCGCGGCCGACGGGTCGGGCAGGAGCAGCTCGTCGTCGCTCCCCGGCTCCCCGGGGCCGTCGCCGGCGCCGGACGCGTCGCTCGACCCGGCGCCGTTGGGGCTGTCGACCAGCCCCGGCCGGTGGCCGTCACCGGGCACGGAAGCGCCCCCGACCAGGGGTGGGCGGGGCGCGGGCCCGGCGACGTCGGTCGACCCCGGCGGGGAGACGACCGTCCTCCGACGGTCGCCGACGGGGTCGCCTTCGCCAGGGGAGAGCGAGGGCGGGAGCGGGTCGGACACGGCGGGACGAGGCTAGCGCCTGGCCGGGTCGTGATCGCGTTCATCGCTCCGAGCAGGGCCGGAGCACCCCGACCGCCGCCGTGCGCCCCGCCCGCTCAGGCGCGCTCGCGCCCGCCGGTGTAG
>DATCLV010000571.1:0-5551 GCA_036563745.1 Acidimicrobiales bacterium
TCACTGGCCCGGGCGGCGGTCGTCACCGGGTTGGTCCTGGCGGTGACGGCGACACCGCTCGGTGCCCAGGAGGGCCCGGAGGAGTCGTCCACCACGGCGTCCACCACGCAGGACGCGACCACCACGGTGACCACGGCGGCCGTGGACCCGCCGCCGGAGGAGGCGGGCGAGTCGCCCCCGTCCTCGGCGGAGGCGCCACCGGCCTCGACGACCGACCCGCCGTCGACCAGCGGCCGGTCGAGCGCCACCACCGGCGCCACGGAGGGCACGGACGGGTCGACGTCGTCCTCGTCGGCCTCGACGGAGGCGACGACCTCCTCGGAGACGACGACCGGGTCCTCCGAGGGCGGGTTCGGGATCCTGTCGATCGTCGACCCGACCACGATCCCGGGCAACCCCACCTGCGAGGACGTCGAACCGGACGGGGTCGACTGGACCGGCTTCAAGATCGACCCGCCCACCGCCGGCCAGCACAGCGACGGCACGCTGACCGTCACGATCACGATCGTCGACACCCCCACCGGTCCGACCTTCGACTGGGTGTCGAACATCGGGGTCAGCGCCGTGCTCGTGAAGGGCGGCCCCAACGCGGCGCTCTACGTGTACGACCCGCCGAGCACGGGCGACACCGGCCTCCACGCCCCGGTCAACCCCAACAACGACATGTACTACGGGTTGAGCCACATCGACTTCTGCTACGAGACCGACAGCCCGACCACCACGACCACCACGTCGACGACGTCCACCTCCACGACGACGTCGACGTCCACCACCTCCACGTCCACGACGAGCACGTCGACCACACAGCCGACGACGACCTCCACGACGGTCCCGGACACCACGACGTCCACGGCGCCGTCGACCACCACCCCGTCGACGCAGCCCCCCACGACGCCGCCCCCGTCCACCACGGTGGCGCGGAGCGGCGACCTGGCCCGGACCGGCACGGACACCGGCACCTACGTGCTCGGCGGCCTCGTGCTGCTGGGTCTGGGCGTCGTCCTGGCCTTCGCCGCCAAGCGGGCGACCTCGTCGTGACCTGACGTCCCGTCGCCCACCGCCGCCGCCCCCGCCGTCACCCGCCGGCGGGGGCGGGCGGCGGGACGGTCACCGTGGCCGAGGTGGACGCGGTGGCGTTGGCGACCGTGAGCGTCCAGGTGGTGCCGGGGACCGCGCAGGCGGTGTGGGTGCCCGACGGCTCGACCGCCGAGCCCTGCAGGCGGGCGCTCGTGGCGCCGGTGCTGTCCCAGACGAAGGTCGTCGGCGACTGGCTCGGCGTGGCGCAGGTGCCCGAGGCCGCGACGGCCCGGAAGCCGCCGATCACCGGCGGCGCCGGGGCGGGCGGCTCCGGCTCGGGCTCCGGTCCGGGATCGGGCGGCGCCGTGGGCGGCGCGACCGAGCCGGCGCTGGTGGGCGGGGCCGTGACGACCGGCGCGGTCGCCGGCGCCGTGGTCGCGGGGTCGGCGGTGGTCGGCACCGACGACGAGCCCGTCGAGCCCGTCGAGCCCGACGACGCACCCGTCGTCGAGGTCGGGGCCGTGGCGTCGAGCAGCTCGGGCTCCTCGCCCGACCGGTGGCTGCCGAGGACCAGCACGACGGCGACCACGAGCGCCGCCACCGCACCCATCGCCGCCACCCGCAGGCCGCGCCCGGCCCACCCCGACGCACCCGGCGCGTCTCCCGGGCCGCCCTCACCGCCGCCACCGCCGTCACCGACCTCGCCGCCCCCGTCGCCCCGGCCGAGCCCGCCGGCCGCCTTCGCCGGCGTCCCGGCCGCCGTCAGCGCCGCCGCGGCCTCGGCCTTCACCATCGGGCCCGCCACCACGAGCGGCGTGGCGGCGAACAGGGCCTCGGGGCTCAGGCGGAGCGCCCGCCGGTCGGTGCAGTCGGGGCAGCCGCGGGAGTGGGCGGTGATCATCCCGGCCGCGTCGCGGTCGAAGCGGGTGGTGCCCGCCGCCGCCAGCAGCCGCCGGAGGTCGTCGCACCGGGGGTGACCCAGGTGCCAGAGGGCCCAGGCGCCGATGGCGTCGCCCAGCCGCTTGCGCAGCCGGAACAGCCGCTGGTGGGCGGCGTTGGCGGCGATGCCCAGCTCCTCGGCCAGGCCGGCGGCGGTGAGCCCGTGGCGGAGGTGGAGCGACAGGATGCTGGCGTCGTCGTCGCCGAGCGCCGCGGCGGCCGCCCACACGAGGTCGTCGCGCTCCCGGTCGGTGACGGGATCGGCGGGGTCGTCCGCCGTGCGCCGCTCGCGGTCGTGGGCGGCCAGCGTCACCTCGTCGCCGACCGGCCGGGCCCGCTGGTCGGCGGCGAGGCGGTTGAGCGCCTTGTTGCGGGCGATGCGGAGCACCCAGCCCCCGAAGGCGTCGGGCCGGCGCAGGGTGCCGATCGACTGCCAGGCGGTGGCGAAGGTGTCCTGCGCCACGTCGGCGGCGGTGTCACGGTTGCGCACGATGTGCCACGCCACGTCGTAGGCCCGGTCGAACCACCGGTCGAACAGCTCGGCGAAGGCCGCGCCGTCGCCGCCCCGGGCCCGGGTGGCCAGGTCGACGTCGTCGACCTGCTCGTCGGCAGCATCGGTGCGCACCGCGACCATCCCACCACACCTCGTCATCCGATCCGCACCGGCGTCCCCAGGGCGAGGCGGGCGTCGAGCGCGACCGCCACGTCGTTGGGCACCCGGATGCAGCCGTGGGACACGGCCTGACCGACGCTGGCCGGGTCGTTCGTGCCGTGGATGCCGACCTGCCCGTCGCCGCCGGCGAACTCGGTGAGCACGTCGGAGTGGGCCGACAGCCCGAACGCGAACGGCCCGTAGGCGTGGTCCGGGTCGCCGGTGGCCAGCTTGTCGACCACGTAGAAGTCGCCGGTGGGCGTGGGCGCGTCGGCCGAGCCGATCGCCACCGGGGTGGTGAGCACCTCGGTCCCGCCGTCGTAGAGGGTGAGGGTGCGGGCGGCGAGGTCGATCTCGATCCGCTCGTCGACCTCGCGCAGCTCGACCGAGCCGTCGTCGACGATCCACCCGGTCGACCCGTTGGGCCGCTCGGGCAGCGCCACCTGCAGCCAGCCGTCCTGCCGGTCGACCACGAGCAGCGCCCGGGGCGAGCCGAACTCGGTGGTGGCCGGCAGCTCGAGGGTCGGGGCGGCGCCGGGCGCCGGGGCCACGGCCACCGGCCCGGTGGGCCGGGCGACGAGGGCGGTGCCGGCGTCGAGGCCGTCCGCGGCCGGGGCCGAGGTCGACGACTCGGGCGCCGGCCCGGCCGTGGTCGCGGTGGTGGGTGGGGTCGGGGGCACGACCCCGTCGGCGGGGGCACTGCCGCCCTGGCCGCCACACGCCGCCGCGACGGCGACGGTGGCGACCAGCAGCAGCGCCCGGAGGTCGGCGCCCATCACCCCGTGAAGTTGGGGTCGGCCGGGACCGACGGGTCCACGGGCTCCGGCTCGGGCTCCGGCTCCGGCTCGGGCTCCGGCTCGGTCGGGCAGGCGGCGTCCTGCGGGCACTCGTCGTCGGGGGAGCAGTCCTCCTCGGCCGGGACACAGGGGTCGGCGGTGAGCTCGTCGCAGTTGGCCGCGAACGGCGGGCACTCGTCCTCCGGCTCGGGGTCGGGGTCCGGGTGGTCCCAGGGGTCGGGGGCCGTGGTGGGCGGGGTCAGGTCGCCGCTCCCGGGGGCGGGTTGCGCGTCGGCCATCGCCGTCGGCACCAGCACGCCGCCGAGGGCCAGGGTGCCCACCAGGGCTCGGGTCAGCAGTCGGGTTCGCATCGGTCGTCTCCTCGTGTCGCCCCTCCGGTCGAGGGGTTCGACGGTCCTGACCGGCGACCGCCCGATCCCTTACACCCCCGGGCAAGATCTTCTGCATGAGCATCCCCGTCGATCTGGAGCGCCTCCGGGCCGAGGCCGAGGCCCGGGGCCCCGGGGCGTTCCTCCTCACCGTCACCGACGACGGCCGGCCCCACGTGGTGGCGGTCGCCCCCGAGGCGCCCGCGGGTGCGGAGCTGACGATGGGTGCGGGCCGGACCAGCATCCGCAACGCCGGCGCCCGGCCGGGCGTCACGCTGCTGTGGCCGCCCGCCGAGGCCGGGGGCTACAGCCTGATCGTCGACGGCGAGGCGACCGCCGAGCCCGCCCCCGACCCGCAGGACGGCGGCCGCATCACCGTCCAGGTCACCCGGGCGGTCCTGCACCGCCCGGCCACCGGCACCCCCGAGGGCGACTGCCGGGCCGACTGCGTGCCGCTGCGCCCCTGACGGGCGGGCGGGCCGGGGTCCCGGACGGCCGTCGGCCCGGGAGCCCCGACCGACCCATCACACCGCCGCTCGACCCGTCCTGGCGACCGTTCGTGGCGCATCGGCCGCCGTTCGTCGCACTCGACGCCCGGTTTCCGACATCCGACCGCGCGCGCTCGCCTACTGTGAGCGTTGGTGAGCGGACTCGTCGTGGTCCTCGTCGTGACGGCGGCGGTCGCCGTGCCGGTCGTCGGCCTGTGGTGGGGCTTGGCCCGACGGCGAGCCTTCGGCACCGTCGCGGAGCACGCGGCCTACGAGGTGCTCCACCTCGCCACCGAGGCGGCGCCCCACTTCCGCAGCGGCCTGACCGTGGCCGCCGCGTCGAAGGCCGTCCGCAGCCTGCGCCGGCTGCTGGGCAGCGAGGCGCTGGCGATCACCGACCGGAGCACGGTCCTGGCCTGGGACGGCGGCGGCGAGCACCACCGCGCCGCCGTGCTCGCCCTGGCCCGCCCGGTGCTCGACGGCGGCAGCCCGGTGGTCGCCGGGCCCGACGAGCTCGACTGCCCCACGCGCGACTGCCCGGTGCGGGCCGGGATCATCGTGCCCATCGAGTCCGACGGCACCGTCGTCGGGACGCTGGCCGCGTTCGGGTCGACGGTGCGGGCCAGCACCACCCGGGCCGCCGCCGAGGTGGCCGGCTGGGTCGCCACGCAGGTCGAGCTGGGCCGCCTCGACCAGACCGAGGCCCGGGCCGCGGCCGCCGAGCTGCGGGCGCTGCGGGCCCAGATCTCCCCGCACTTCGTGTGCAACGCCCTCACCGCGATCGCCTCGCTGGTGCGCACCGAGCCCGAGCGGGCCCGGGAGCTGCTCCACGAGTTCGCCGACTTCACCCGCTACAGCTTCCGCCGCCACGGCGACTTCACCACGCTGGCCGACGAGCTCCGGGCCGTCGACGCCTACCTGCAGCTGGAGCGGGCCCGCTTCGGCGACCGCCTGCAGGTGCGGCTGCGGATCGCCCCCGAGGTCCTCTCGGTGGTGGTCCCCTACCTGGTGCTCCAGCCGTTGGTGGAGAACGCGGTGCGCCACGGGATCGAGGGCCGGGTGGGGCCGGGCGAGATCTCGATCGACGCCGAGGACGCCGGCACCGAGTGCCACATCACCATCGAGGACAACGGCTGCGGCATGGACCCCGACGACCTGCGCCGGCACCTGGCCGGCCGGGGCAACGGCATCGGCCTGGCCAACGTCGACGAGCGGATGCGCACCACCTTCGGCGACCCGTTCGGGCTGGTGGTGGAGACCGGGCTGGCGGCCGGCACCAAGGTCCACCTC
>DATCLV010000418.1:0-8594 GCA_036563745.1 Acidimicrobiales bacterium
GCCCTACACGCTGCACCCCTGGGTGGTGGCGTGCGACGGGCTGCGCGCCGCCGGCTGGCGGGCGACGATGACCAGCGAGGAGGCCGCCGTCGAGTCCCACGACGTGGGGCCCTGGGCGACGCTCAGCCCGCGGCGCCGCCAGGAGGTGGCGCTGGGTGTGGCGGGCGTCGGCCTGGCCGGGCTGGCCGCCGGCGGAACCTGGGCGCTGCGGCGCTGGCTGGCCCGGGGCTGACCCGCCCCGGCCGCTCCGGCAGGTCCGTCCGCCCCGACCGCGCGGGCGGCGTGGTCGGCGTGGTCCGGCCGTCCGCGCCGCGTCAGCGACGAGCCCGCGGGAGCGGGGCCAGGGTGATCGTGACCTCGCGCGCCTCCCCGTCGCGCTCGAACTCGATCGCGAGCTCGTCGCCGGGCGAGCGGGTCTGCAGGATCCCGACCACCGTGGACATGTTGGGCACCGGCGTGCCGTCGACCGACGTGATCACGTCGCCCGCCTGGAGCACCTCGGCGGCGGGGCCGTCGGGGTCGAGGTCGGCCAGCAGCACACCGGGCTCGTCGTCGGTGTCGGAGCTGAGGAGGCCGAGCCACACGTGGTGGGCCCGGCCGGTGGCGAGGACGTCGGAGGCGACCTTGCTCGCCGCCTCCACGGGCGTGGCGTAGTACGCGGTGTCGTCGAGCGCGGTGGTCACGGCGAGCACGGCGCCGCTGGCGTCGACCACCGCGCAGCCGAGCCGCTGGGGCGACGGGCCCGAGTCCGGGGTGATCCGGACCATCCCGTCGAGCGTCCCGCCCTCGACGCGCAGCGGGGCGCGGGTGGCGGCCACGGTGCCGGCGACGGTGCGGAAGCCGTCGTCGTCGACGCCGGCGCACACGACCGCGTCGCCGTCGTCGAGGTCGGAGGGGCCGAGCAGCCGGGCCGCCTCGTAGCCGTTGCCGGGGAGGTCGATCACCGCCAGGTTGGTGACGGGGTCGGTGCCGAGGCGGGTGCCGGTGGCGGTGGTGCGGTCGGCGAAGGTGACCGTGACGTTGGGCAGGTTCCCGGCGACCTCGGCGCTGGTGAGCACGATGCCGCGCTCGTCGACCACGACGCCGGTGCCGTCCTGGGCGCCCTGGACGCGCACGACGCTGGGCTCGACGTCCTCGGGGGTGCCCGCCTCGGGATCGCCGAAGAGGCCGGGCGTGTCGAACGACGTGATGGGGCCGGAGTCGAGCGGGGAGATGCCGGCCGGGGTCGCCGCTCGGCCCGAGGTCGTGCGGTGCTGCATGCCCACGACCAGGGCTCCCACGCCGATCAACATCACCCCGACGGTCCCCGCACCAGCCACGAGGCCCCAGGGCCAGCGATGCGCGCCGTGGTGACGCCGCGCAGGGCGTGGTCTGGGTTCCTCGTTCCCGCCGAGCTCCGACGGGTGTCGCCAGAGCCGATCGTCTGGATGTGGTGGCGGACCGAATCCGGTGACGTCGTCAGCCGCGTCGTCATCGAACGGCACGGCCGAAGGTTAACGGTGGTCCGTCGGTTGCGGGGCGCGGGCGTACGATGATCGACATGACCGGTGAGCACCCAGACTCTGGTGAGACGTGGCTCGGGTTGCTGCGGGGACCGCTCCCGGTCGACCGGGCCGGGCAGTGGGCGGTGCGTCCCGACTGCGGTGCCGTCGTCGTGTTCTCCGGGACGGCGCGCGACCACTCGCCCGGGGTCGAGGGCGTGACGCGGCTCGACTACGAGGCCTACGAGGAGCACGTCGAGAAGTCGTTCGCCGCCATCGCGGCCGAGGCGCGCGCCAAGTGGCCGGAGCTGGGCCGGGTGGCGATGCTGCACCGGGTGGGCCCGGTCCCCGTCGGCGAGAGCTCGGTGGTGGTCGCCGTGTCGGCGCCCCACCGCCAGGAGGCCTTCGAGGCGGCGCGCTACTGCATCGACACGCTGAAGGAGACGGCGCCCATCTGGAAGCGCGAGGTCCTCGGCGACGGGACGAGCGCCCCGTGAGCGCCGCGGTCTTCCTCCTCCTCGCGCTGGTCATCGCCGTCGTGGGCTCCACGGGGCTCTACGTGCGCCAGCGCCGGTCCACCTCCGTCGAGTCCGGCATCGACGCGTTCCGCCGCGAGATGCGGGCCCTGTCCGACTCGCGGGAGCGCTGATGGCCCGCGACCTCGCGATCGACCTCGGCACCGCCAACACGCTCGTCTACGAGAAGGGCCGCGGCATCGTCCTCAACGAGCCGACCGTCATCGCCCTCAACCGCCGCACCCACGAGGTGCTGGCGATGGGCCACGACGCCTGGCAGATGATGGGCCGCACCCCGAGCGACATCGTCGCCGAGCGGCCACTGCGCCACGGGGCGATCACCGACTTCGAGGTCACCCAGCGGATGCTGCGGCTGCTGCTGTCCCGGGTGCGCCACGGGCGGTTCGGCCGGCCGCGGCTGGTCCTGTGCGTCCCCACGGCGATCACCGAGGTCGAGCGGCGGGCGGTGCGCGAGGCGGCGCGCCGGGCCGGCGCCAACGAGACGTTCCTCATCGAGCAGCCCATGGCCGCCGCCATCGGCTGCGGGCTGCCGATCACGGAGCCCACCGCGAGCCTCGTGGTCGACGTGGGCGGCGGCACCACCGAGACCGCGCTGATCTCGCTGGGCGACATCGTGGCCGTCGACGCCGTGCGGGTCGGCAGCTTCGACATCGACGCCGCCATCCAGGCCTACGTGCGCCGCGAGTACCGGATCGCCGTCGGCGACCGCACGGCCGAGGAGATCAAGCTCGCCATCGGATCGGCCTGGCCGCTCCAGGAAGACCTGAAGGCCGAGGTGCGCGGCCGCGACCTCGCCACCGGCCTCGCCAAGACCGTGATCCTCACGCCGTCCGAGCTGCGGGCCGCCACCGAGGACGTGGTGCGCGAGATCGTCGAGTCGGTGAAGGTGTGCCTCGGCAACGCCCCGCCCGAGCTGGCCAACGACGTGATCGGCGAGGGCCTGCACCTGGTGGGCGGCGGCGGCATGCTTCCCGGCCTCGACCAGCGGATCGCCAACGACATCGACGTGCCCGTCCAGCTGGTCGAGAACCCGCTGGAGTGCGTGGTGCTCGGCGCCGGCCAGTGCCTGGAGAACCCTGCCGCCCTCCACGCCGTCTTCCAGGACGAATAGCCGCCCTACTACGTTCGGCGGCCGTGACCCCGACGGTTGACCTGCTCGAAGAGGCCCGATCCACCCTGCTCGACGAGGGCCGCGACCTGTCGCTCGACGAGCTGGCGGCGCTGGCGGCCCTCGGCGACGACGACGTCCCTGCGCTCGCCGCCCTGGCTCACGACGTGCGGGTCGCCCGCTGCGGCGACATGGTCGAGCTGGAGGGCATCCTCTCGGCCAAGACCGGCGGCTGCCCCGAGGACTGCTCGTTCTGCTCGCAGTCGTCGAAGTTCGACTCGCCGGTGAAGGCGGTGCCGCTGCTGTCGAACGACGAGGTCCTGGCCGCCGCCCGCGAGACCGCGGCGGTGGGGGCCACCGAGTTCTGCCTGGTGTACGCGGTGCGGGGCCCCGACGAGCGGCTCATGGCCCACCTGGAGGAGGTCGTGCCGCTGGTGGCGGCCGAGACCGGGCTCCAGGTGGCGGTCAGCGCCGGGATCCTGGCCGACGGGCAGGCCGCGCGCCTCGCCGCGGTCGGCACCCACCGCTACAACCACAACCTGGAGACCGCCCGGTCGCACTTCGGCCGCATCGTCACCACCCACTCGTGGGAGGAGCGGTTCGCCACCTGCCGGGCGGTGAAGGACGCCGGCATGGAGCTGTGCTGCGGGGTCCTGCTGGGGATGGGCGAGACCGCCGAGCAGCGCCTCGAGCTGCTCGGCCAGCTCCGCGAGGTGGGCCCGGCCGAGGTGCCGATCAACTTCCTGTCGCCCCGGCCCGGCACCCCGCTGGCCGACCGGCCGCTGGTGGAGGCGATGGACGCCATCCGCTGGATCGCCCTGTTCCGCCTGGCCCTGCCCGAGGTGGTGCTGCGGGCGGCCGGCGGGCGGGAGATCACCCTGGGCGACCTCCAGGAGCTGGGCATGCAGGCGGGGCTCAACGCCCTCATCGTCGGCAACTACCTCACCTACCTCGGGCGCCGGCCGGAGGAGGACGTGGTGATGCTGCGGAACCTGAGGATGCCGACCGGCGCGCTGACCAAGGTGCTGTGAGCGGCGGTGCCGTGAGCGGGTTCTGTGCCGGCTGCGGGCGGGCGTCGTCGGCGTGCCCCGGGTGCGCGTCGCCGATCGACCCCCCGCACTACTGCACGGCGTGCGGCGGGTGGCTGCGGGTCCAGGTCACCCCGACGGGGTGGTCCGCGGCGTGCCGTTCCTGCGGCACCGAGCAGCGTTCCTGACCTCCGAACCTGCCCCCGAACCGGGGAGCCGGCTCCCCGCTTCGGGGGCAGGTTCGCAGCACCCGGTGCCGGGACTTACCGGAGGTCTTCGGCGGCCTGGCGGACCTGCCAGTCGCGGTCCTGGAGGGCCCGCTCCAGCGCCGCGTCGACCTCGGGGCCGTCGAACGGCGCCAGCGCCAGCACGGCCCGGCGCCGGATCGCCGGCTTGTCGCGGGTGGCGTCGAGGATCGCCGGCAGCCCCGTCGGATCGGCCAGCGCCCCCAGGGCGGCGACGGCCGCCTCGCGGCACAGCGGGTCGTCGTGGGTGCGGGCGATCGCGGCCAGCGCGGTCACCACGCCGGGCTCGGCCGGCTCCCGCTCGCCCGACGCCCACGCCGCCGTCTCCACCACCGACGGCTCCGGGTCCTCCAGGGCGGGGAGCAGCGTCGGGGCGGCGTCGCCCGGGCGGCGGGCGGCCAGCTCCGCGGCCCGCTTGCGCACGACCGGCGACGGGTCGGCGAGGGCGGTGACCAGGTCGTCGGGGCGGAGGTCGCCGGCGCGGTCCACGGCGGTCAGCGCGGTGGCCCGGACGGCCGGGTCGGCGTCGTCGAGATGGGCGCGGGCGGTGGCGGCGTCACCGCGGTGTCCCGCGAGCGCCACCGTGCGGCGCCGCACGATCGCTTCCACTAGTTTGCGAGGCACGATCGGGGGCCATCGACGGGGGATCCAGATTGGCGGAAGACCCACCTGCGACAGGGCGGCAGCGGCAGGCGGCGGAGACCCGCCAGCACCTGCTCAGCGTGGCCTGTGACGTGTTCGAGGAGCGGGGCTACCTGGCGACCAGCGTCGGTGCCATCACCGAGCGGGCGGCGACCGCGCACGGGACGTTCTACCTCTACTTCAAGAACAAGGAAGACGCCTTCTGCCAGGTGATGGAGACCATCATCCTGAACGAGCTGGCGGCGGCGGCCACCCTGCCCGACGGCGTCGAGCCGAAGGGTGGGGTCGAGCACGTGATCCGCGGCTTCGTCGCCGCCTACCGGCCCCGCATCGGGCTGTGGCGGGCGGTGCTCGAGGGGATGCTCCAGTCGGCCCGCATCCGCGAGATCTGGCTCGACCTGCGGCGCAACCTCGTGCACGGCGTCGCCGGCCTGCTGGAGGCCGAGTGCCGCCGGGGGAACACCCGGCCCATCGACCCGCTGATGACCGCCTACGCCGTGGCGGCGATGACCGAGTGGTTCCTGTTCATGCACTTCAGCCTGCAGGAGCCGCCGGCGGCGGCCACAGCTCCCGGCGTCGACGACGACCTCGCCGCCGAGGTGCTGGTCGACCTGTGGCTGCAGGCCATCTACGGCCAGGTCTCGGTGTAGGGCCGGCGGTGGCGCGAGCGTCCTCACACCCCACCCAGCACCCGGATGGCCACCACGATGGCCCCCAGCACGGCCATGGCCGTGGCCAGGCCCGTCACCAGCGTGAAGATCAGCAGCCCGACGCCGGCCCGCACGCGCACCTCGCGGGGGATCGTGACCGCCACGGGCGGCGCCACCGGGGCCGACAGGCGCTGGCGCAGCGCGGTCACCGTCCCGTTGCCACCGCCGTTGCCGCTGGCGCCGCCGTTGCCGCCGGGGCCCGGAATGCCGAAGCCCGTGGCGGGGGTGCCGGCCGGGCGGGGCAGCAGGTCGTCGTCGAAGGCGGCGGGCGCGGGCACGTAGGCGCGGCCGCCGCCGTTGCCGCCCGCCGGGACGGGCGCCGGTGCGGGCTCGGGTGCCGGCGCCAGGTGGGCCGGGCGGTGCGTCACGGTCTCGGTGACCGGCTCGGTGACGGGCTCGGTGACGGGCGGTTCGGCGGCCCACGCCGGTTCGGGGGTGGCCGCCGGGGCGGGGTCGGGCAGCCGCAGCGGGAGCGGGATGCCGAGCGGCGCCGGCTCGGGTGCGCCGTCGGGCCCCCCGGCGGGCGCGTCGCTCGCCGCCGGTGCGGGCGGTACGGCCGGTGCGGGGGTGTCCACCGCCGCACCGGCCGCGGCCGCCCGTGCCCGGGCGTCGGCGGCCTTCGTGGCCTTGGCGACCTTGGCGGCGGCCCGGCGCGCCCGGCGGTCGTCGACGGTGCGCGCCACGCTCGCCCGGCCACGCTCGACGCCCCGCCGGCACCGCTGGCCGAAGGCGTGAAGGCCTTCGCGACCCCGGCGCCACCATGTGCGCCAAGGTTCCCATTGGTCGCCGTTGGAGCCTGACGAGGACGTGGCAGGCTGTTCCGGCCCGAAGAGCACGTCGGCGACGACGGCGCCGACACACAGTCCGAGGACCACGGTGAGTACAAGTGTGAACTCCACCTCAGAGGGGATGGTAACGCCGCCGGGCCCGGACGCTCGGACACGCCCGCGGCGCGCCTGGCCGCTCGTCGCGCTGGTCGTGCTGCTGGTGCTCTTCACGTTCGGCGCCGCCCGGTTCGAGCTGCCCTACTACGCGCTGCGGCCGGGGCAGGTGCGCAACACCGAGCTCCTGATCTCCGTGGACGGGGTCGAGACGTACAGCGCCGACGGGTCGATCAGCTACACGACCGTGTCGCTCCGGCGGCTCACGCTCTTCGGCTACCTCGACGCCCAGCTCGACCGCGACGTCGAGGTGCTGCCCGAGGAGGAGGTCCTCGGCGAGCGCGACCCCGACGAGAACCGCCAGTTCAACCTCCAGCTCATGGACAACTCCAAGCAGGTCGCCGCCCAGGTGGCCCTGGAGAAGCTCGGCTACACGGTCGACACCAGCGCCGCCGGCGAGCGGGTGCTGGAGGTGCAGGAGGACATGCCCGCCGACGGCCTGATGGAGCCGGGCGACGTGATCGTCGAGGTCGAGGGCGAACCCATCGACGACCCCGGCGACCTCGCCCGCATCCTCTCCGACAACCGGCCCGGCGACGAGATCGAGCTCACCGTGCAGCCCTTCGCCGAGGAGGAGGAGAAGGAGCTGTCGCTCGAGCTGGCCGCGGCCCCCGACGACCCCCAGCGGGGCGTGATGGGCGTCCTCGTCCAGCCCGACGGGGTCGAGTACCACTTCCCGTTCGAGATCGAGTTCGACACCGGTGACGTCGGCGGCCCCTCCGCCGGCCTCGCCTTCACGCTCGGCCTCCTCGACCGCCTCACCCCCGGCGAGCTGACCGGCGGGAAGGCGGTGGCGGTCACCGGGACGATCTCCTCCGATGGCCACGTCGGCGAGATCGGCGGTGTCGCGCAGAAGGCGGCGGCGGTCCGCCGGTCCGGCGCCGAGCTGTTCATCGTCCCGGCCGGCAACTACGAGGACGCCGTGGCGCGCGCCGGCGACGTCGAGGTCGTGCCCGTCGAGACGCTCGACGACGCCCTGGCCGCGCTCGCCGACCTGGGCGGCAACGCGCTCGACCTGCCGACCCGGCCCGAGGGGGCGGGGGTCTGACCGGCGGGGGCGTGCGGTGCCACGGCGTGGGTGGGTCAGCCGGGCGGGTGCCCCCCGGCAGGTAGCCTCGGGCCGGATGGCGCCCGACCTCGACATCGATGTGAACAGCATCGTCCGTCGTCAGTTCGCCACGGTCCGTCGCGGTTATGACCAGGACGAGGTGCGGGCGTACCTCCGCGAGCTGGCCGATGTGATCGACGGACTCCGCCGCCGTGAAGCCGAACAGCGGGCCCGGGCCGAGGCCGCCGAGGCCCGCACGCCCAGCTGGGAGGACATCGACGAGCACCGCCTCGTCGAGATGCTGGGCGAGGAGACCGCCCGCATCCTCGACGCGGGGCGGGTGGCGTCGGCCGACATCCGGCGCAAGGCCGAGGAGGCCGCCGAGCGGCTGATCGCCGAGGCCAACGAGGAAGCCCACCGGATCCGGGCCGAGAACGAGGCCGCGCTGCTGCGCCGCCGGGCCGAGGTGAACGTCGAGCTGGAAGCCCTGCGCGCCGAGGCCGCGGCCGAGCTCGACCGGCGCCGGGCCGAGGGCGCCGAGCTCGTCAACGAGATCCGCCGGACCGCGCAGGCCGAGGCCGACGAGCTGGTCGACGAGGCGCAGGTGGTGCGGCGGCGGCTGCTGGGCGACCTGGCGCGCCGGCGCCGGCAGGCGCGCGAGCAGCTGGAGCGCCTGAACGCGGCGCGGGAGCGGCTGCTGGCCGCCTACGACGTGGTGCGCCGCACGGTCGACGAGGCCACGTCGGAGCTGACGGTGGCGCTGCCGGAGGCCAAGCTCGCCGGCGAGTCGGCGTCGCGCCGGGTGCACGAGGAACCGGAGCCGACGGTCGAGGACCTGGAGGACATGGTGACGAT
>DATCLV010000593.1:0-10558 GCA_036563745.1 Acidimicrobiales bacterium
CGACGATCTCGGGGTCGCGCACGTCGATCTGGTGGAAGGTCAGCTTGTTCGACCGCTTCCGGTCGGCCCGGGCCTCGGCCAGGTTGGCCAGCGTCCCGGACGACAGGTCGTCGAGCACGTCGACCTCGTGGCCCTCGGCCAGCAGCCGATCGACCAGGTTCGAACCGATGAAACCCGCCCCACCGGTGACCAACGCCTTCATCGCATCCCGCTCCCGCGCTTCGTTCTCAGGATCTCAGGGCCCCGGGTGGCTCGGGGCGTCACGGTGCCGGGACCGGCACACGGGCGCCCTCGAGGCTGGTGCCGCTCTCGATCACCTCGCCGTCGCCCACGACCGTACCGCCCGCCACCCGGGCGCCCGCCAACACCTCGGCACCCTCGCCCAGCACCGAGTCGACCACCTGGCAACCGGCGCGCACGACGGCGCCGGGCAGCAGCACCGACCCGCGCACGGTGGCGCCGGCCTCGACGACCGCGCCCGCGCCCAGCACGGAGCGCTCCACGGTCGCGTCGGCGTGCACCCGGGCGGTCGGGTCGACCCCGTCGACACCGTCGCCGCGCACGCCCGCCAGCAGGTCGAGCTGCGCCTGGAGGTACTGCTCGGGGGTGCCGGTGTCGAGCCAGTAGGTGGCGCCCGGCCAGGCGTAGAGCGTGCCGTCGGCGGCCATGGCGGGGAACGTCTCGCGCTCCACCGACACCTTGCGCCCGCCCGGGATCCGGTCGAGCACCGACGGCTCCAGCACGTAGGTGCCGGCGTTGATCAGGTTGGTCGGCGCCTCGTCGCGGGGCGGCTTCTCCACGAACGCCAGCACCCTGCCGTCCTCGTCGGTGGGCACCACGCCGAACCGGGACGGGTCGTCGACCGGGAACAGGTGGATGGTGCCTTCGGCCCCGCGGGACTCGTGGAACGCCACGAACGCCGTCAGGTCGACGTCGGTGAGCACGTCGCCGTTCACCACCAGGAACCGGCTGTCGATCCCGGCGTCGAGGGCGGCGAACCGGATGGCGCCGGCCGTGTCGAGCGGCTCGGGCTCGACCGCGTAGTGCAGGGTGGCGCCGGCGCAGCGCCCGGCCGGGTAGGCCGCGGCGAAGGCGTCGGGCCGGTAGCCCATCGACAGCACGACGTCGTCGATCCCGTGGGCGGCCAGGTGCCCGACCACGTGCTCGATCATCGGCCGGTTGACGATCGGCAGCATCTGCTTCGGGCGGGTGTTGGTGAGTGGGCGGAGCCGCGTGCCGAAACCCCCCACCAGCACGACGGCCCGCATCAGCCCTCGCCTTCCGCCGCGGCCGTGGTGGCGGTGGGATCGGTCGCCGGCGGGTCGGTCGCCGGCGGTGCCTCGCCCTCGGCCGGGACGGTCGTCTCGCCCGGGACCGTCGTCTCCGGCGCCAGGTCCTCGGGGACCGACGTGCCGGACGGGTCGCCCGAGTCGACCGCGCCCAGCTCGGCCAGCTGCGCCGACGACTCCGGCTTCGGGATGTCGGTCTCGCCCTCGGGGACGAAGGCGATCGTGTAGCCCTCGCCGTCCTCGCGGAACCGGAGGTCGTCGAAGTTCTCGTAGATCAGGGCCGGCTCGTCGTCGGTGGTCTGGACGTTCTTCCAGCGGGCGATCACCAGCTCGCCCTTCTCACCGTCGCACTCGTCCTTCCCGGTCTCCCACGACTCCTCGCCCAGCTCGAGCTTGTCGTCGCTCAGCTTCACGTCGGGCGCCTCCTCCAGGAAGGTGCCCATCGTGGCGTTGCGGCCGGCGCCGGCCTCACCGAAGGGGTGGATGTGGATCACGCCGTCGTTGTGGGAGTGGATCCCGGCGGTGTCGTGCCACTCGGGCAGGGCCGGCTTCCACTCGCCGCACACGTAGAAGCCGTAGGCGGCGTGCCAGTGATCGCCGGGCAGGCCCCCCTTGCCGGCCAGCGGGGGCACGGTGTTGGCATTCGCCCGGTGCTCGCGCACCGAGAACCCCACCAGCAGCACGCCGAGGATGAGGATGGCGGCGATGGTCCCGGGGAACAGGAGGTTGCGTTGACGGACGCCGGAGGCACGCCCACCGGCGCGGGCAGCGCGCGCGATCTTCTTGGCCGAGGATGCCTTGCCCATAAGTCGTCCACCGTACCTTGTCCAGGCCACCGGGCGAGAACCCGGCGGCGACGGAGCGTGCCGGATCCCGCCTCAGCGAGCGCGCCGCGCGCGCAGCTCCTCGAACAGCGTCTCGTACTGGAGCGCCACCACGGCCGGCGACGCCCAACGCTCCACGAACCGCCGGGCGCTGCGGCCCATCTGCTGGGCCATCTCGGGGGCGTCGAGCAGCTTCGTGACCGCGGCGGTGAACGCCGCCGGGTCGTCGGGCGGCACGGCCAGGCCGGCCTCGGCCCGCTCGACCACCCGGGCCACCTCGGTGCCCTCGTCGACGCTGGCGATCAGCGGCCGGCCCGACGCCATGATCGAGTAGGTCTTCGACGGCACGCTGGAGGCCGCCAGCCCCCGCTTCAGCGGCACCACGTGGATGTCGGCCGCCGCCAGCACCTCGGGAAGGCGCTCCTTGGGCTGGAAGTCGACGAAGCGCACGTTCGGCAGCCCGGCCGCCTTCTGCTCCAGCTCGGCGCGGGCCGAGCCCCCGCCGTTGATGACGAACACGACGTCCGGGCGGTCGAGCAGCTCCCGCGCCGCGGCGAGCACCAGCTCCAGCGACTGCGAGAAGCCGACGTTGCCGGCGTACATGACCACCCGCTTGCCGACCAGGCCGTGCTCGGCCCGGTAGCTCCCCTCCTCGGGGTCGCGGGGGCGGATGCGGTCGGTGTCGACGAAGTTCGGGATGACCCGCACCCGGTCGATCGGGTCGTCGACGTGGCCGGCCAGCTTGGCGACGAGGTTCGCCTGCAGGTCGTCCGACAGCACGGTGACGGCGTCGGCCCGCTGGTAGCTCCAGCGCTCCAGCCACTTGGCGGCCCGGATGACCCGGGGGCTGCTGATGGCCCCGACCTCGATGGCGACGTCGGGGAACACGTCCTGGATGTTGAAGACGAACGGGACCCGCCAGCGCCGGGCGGCCAGCCACCCGGCGGCGCCCAGCGTGAGCGGCGGCGACATGGCGAGCACCGCGTCGGGCCGGCCGGGTCGCTTCCCGAACAGGCCCTTCCAGGTCGCCAGCAGCGTGAAGCCCACGAACGCCAGCGCCCGGGCCGGGATGTTCCGCTTGTCGGTGGGGAACGGGTGGACCCGGGTGATCTGGCCCCACTCGGTCACCTCGTGGCGCCACAGCCGGCCGCCCCACCCGGGCTCCACGCTGTGGTGCTCGTACCAGGGCAGCGACGTGACGATGTGCAGGTCGTGGCCCCGCTCGATCAGCTCGGTGGCGATGCTGGTCATCACCTCGCCGGTGGGCGCGGTGTCGGGGGCGTAGTGCGGGCAGAGGACCAGGAGGTTCACGCCCCGGCCCCTCCCACGGCGCCGGTCGCGCCGGTCGGGCCCGCTGCGCCCCTCGTGTCGGCGGGGCCCGTCGTGTTGGCAGCACCCGTCGCGCCCGTCGCGCCCGCCGACCGGGCGGCCGCCCGGGACTCCGCCTGGGCGCGCTCCTCCGCCTCGGTGGGCTCCATCGCCAGGGCGTCGCGGTGCAGCTGGGCGATGCCGGTGGCGGCGCGCGCCCACGACAGCTCGGCCGCCCGCTCCCGCCCGGCGCGGGCCCAGCGCTCACGGTCTCGTCCCGACAAGGCCTCCAGCATCGCGTCCGTCCAGCTGTCGGGGTCGTCAGGGGGCACCAGGACCCCGGCGGGGCCCACCACCTCGGGCAGCGCGGTCGAGTCGGCGGCGATCACCGGCGTCCCCAGGGCCATCGCCTCGAGCACCGGCAGGCCGAAGCCCTCGTACCGCGACGGGAACGTGAGGGCGACGGCCCCGACCATCAGCCCCAGCAGGTCGCCGCGGGGGATCCGGCCCGTGCGGACCACCTTCCCCTCCAGGCCCAGCCGGGCGATCTCCTGCTCGACGAGCGGCCCGGTCCGCTCCGACCGGCCGGTCAGCACCAGCGCCGCGTCGGGGTCCTTGCCCACCACCCCGGCGAACGCCCGGACCAGGGTCACGTGGTTCTTGTGGGGGTAGGTGATGGCCGGGTAGATGAACCAGCGCTCCGGCAGGCCGTAGCGGGCCCGGAGGTCCTCGGGCGACGACTCGTGCACCAGCGACGGCAGGGGCTGCACGCCCGCCGGCACCACGACGACCCGGGCCGGGTCGACCCCGAACCGCTCGATCACCCCGTTGGCCACGAACTCGCTGTGCACGTGCACGAACCGGGCCTTGCGGACCGTCCGCGGCACGGCCCGGTGCAGGTAGAGCCGCTTGGTGATGTGGAAGTTCTCGGGCAGGTCGAAGGGCTGGAGGTCGTGGAGGGTGACCACGGCCGGCAGCATCGACCGGGGCGGCAGCGTGCCCCCGAGGTGGTGGACGAGCTGGATGCCGTCGCGGCGGGTGGCGTTGGCGAGCCACGTGCCCTCGGCCAGCACCCGCAGCGGCTTGAGGCGGCCGCGCAGGGGCAGCAGCCGGGTCGGGTAGCGCCCGGCGATGCGGGGGTGGGTGGCGGCGAACGACTCGAGCGCGTACAGCCGGTGGTGGAGGCCCGCGGGCTGGTCCTCGGCCAGGGCGGTGAGGAGCTCGACCGTGGCCTCCTCGGTGCCGCCGACCACGCCGGGCACCAGCCACAGGAGGTTGAACCCGACCTCGATGGGGTCCTGGTCGCCGGCGGGTCGGGCGCCGTCCCGGTCGTTCTCGTCGGCCCTCTCGGCTGAAGGCTCGGGCATCTGCTTCCTCGGCTCGGGGGCCATCGCCCTCAGGTCCAGACTCGGCCGCGGGCGGCGGCGAACTCGTAGGCAGCGACCGTCTGGGCGGCGGTCGCCTCCCAGGTGTACTCGGCGGCACGGGCCAGGGCGGCCGCCCGGAGGCGTTCGGAGTGGTCGAAGTCGTCGAGCACCGACACGATGGCGCCGGCGATGGCGTCGACGTCGTAGGGGTCGACGGCGATGCCGGCACCCCCCGCCACCAGCTCCTCCGTGGCCGTGCCCTTCGAGGTCACCACCGGCGCTCCCTGGGCCAGCGCCTCGGCGACCGGGAGACCGTAGCCCTCCCACAGCGACGGGTAGGCCACCACCGCGGCCGACTTGTAGAGGGCCGGCAGCTCGTCGTGGGGCACGAAGCCCAGCAGCTTCACCCGGTCGCCCAGCTTCTCGGCGTCGGGGCCGAGGGCGTCGCCCCAGCCCGTCGGCCCCACCACGGCCAGCGTGACGTCCTCGTGGGGGATCCGCTGCATGGCGGCCAGCAGGCGGGGCAGGTTCTTGCGGGGCTCCAGCGTGCCCACGAACAGGATGAAGCGCCCGGTCAGCCCGTGCCGGGCCCGGGCCCGCTTCACGGCCTCGTCGGAGGCCGGCCGGGCCTGCATCCCCCACGGGATCACCCGCAGGCGGGCCTGCTCGATGCCGGCGGCCGCGGCGTCGTCGCGGGTGGCGTTCGACGGGCACAGCACCAGGTCGGCGTCGTCGCGGGTGCGGGCCAGCGCCCCCTCGAAGAACTGGACGCCGTTGGCGGTGAAGTTGCCCGGGTCGCGCCGCCAGGCGAGGTCGTGGAGGGTGACCACCAGCGGGCACGTCCGGCGGGGCACGGCGTAGCCGGTGGCGTGCACGAGGTCGACGCGCCCGGTGGCCTGCTCGACGCCCGGCCACCGGAGCCGGTTCCACGACTCGTACAGCACCTTGCGGGGCAGTGGCAGCGCCTTGACCGGGATCACCGGCCGCCACTCGGGGGGCGCGGGGCGGAGGTGGCGGGCCGACACGCCCACCTGGTCGACCCGGCGGGTCGCCGCCACGGCGCGCACCTGCTCCAGTGCGGCGCGCGCCGTCCCGCCCGGCACACGGTGCCAACACTGCTCCAGGACGACGGCAACTCGCACGGCTTCGCATGATCGCACGAACCGGAGAGGGGCGGAGGAACCCGACCGCGCTGCGTCACCGGGCGCGTCGGCGCCGACCGCCAGCGCGGCGGTCGTCGTGGGCCTCGCCCCGACCGCTCGGACCCCCGGCCACGGCCGTCACGGAGGCGGTACAGTGCGCGGCCATGTCTGGGTTCTGGTCCGACCGTCGAGTGCTGGTCACCGGCGGCACCGGGTTCCTCGGGAAGCACGTGGCCGCCAAGCTCACCCAGCGCGGCGTCGCCTCGCTCGCCACCCCCTCGTCGGCCGACTACGACCTCCGCGTGCCCGGTGACGTCGAGCGCATGTTCGACGACCTGCAGCCCGACCTGGTGATCCACCTGGCCGCCCGCGTCGGCGGCATCGGCGCCAACCAGCTGCACCCGGCGTCGCTGTACCTCGACAACCTCCTCATGGGGACCTACGTGATCGACCAGGCGCGCCGGTCGGGCACCCCCAAGACGGTGGTGATCGGGACCATCTGCTCGTACCCGAAGCACACGCCCGTGCCGTTCAGCGAGGACTCGCTGTGGCAGGGCTACCCGGAGGAGACCAACGCCCCCTACGGCATCGCCAAGCTGGCCCAGCTGGTGCAGGCGCAGGCGAACCGGGCGCAGTACGGGCAGAACGTCATCTACCTGATGCCCACGAACCTCTACGGGCCGGGCGACAAGTTCAACCCCGCGGTGAGCCACGTGATCCCGGCGCTCATCAAGAAGTGCGTCGACGCACGCGAGCAGGGGCTCGACCACATCGAGGTGTGGGGCACCGGCTCGGCGTCGCGGGAGTTCCTCTACGTCGACGACGCCGCCGAGGGCATCGTCCTGGCCGCCGAGCGCTACGACGGCCCGGACCCGGTCAACCTCGGCACCGACGAGGAGGTCCCGATCCGCGACCTGGTGCCGATGATCGCCGAGGCCACCGGCTTCACCGGCGAGGTGCGGTGGGACACGTCGAAGCCCGACGGCCAGCCCCGCCGCCGCGTCGACCCGAGCCGGGCCCACGAGCTGTTCGGCTTCCGGGCCCAGACGCCGTTCTCGGTCGGCCTGAAGACCACCGTCGAGTGGTACGAGGCCCACCGCGAGGAGGCCGAGGCCCGAGCGGTCTAGGCCCCGGCGGTCGCGCCGGGTGGTCCCGCCGCCGGGCGCCGTGCCCGGCGCCTATGGGGTGCCGAGCACCCGGCGGAAGTAGTCGGCGGTGCGGGCCAGGCCTTCGCGCAGGTCGACCGTCGGCTCCCAGCCCAGCGCCTCCCGGGCCAGGGTGATGTCGGGCTTGCGCTGGGTCGGGTCGTCGACCGGCAGCGGCTCGTAGACGATCTCCGAGCTCGACCCGGTCACGTCCAGGACGATCTCGGCCAGCTCGGCGACCGTGAACTCGCCGGGGTTCCCGATGTTGACCGGTCCGGTGATGTCCCCGTCCAGGAGCGCCAGGATCCCCCGGATCTCGTCGTCGACGTAGCAGAACGACCGGGTCTGCGACCCGTCCCCGTAGATCGTCAGCGGCTTCCCCTGGATGGCCTGCACGAGGAAGTTCGAGACGACCCGCCCATCCTCGATCCGCATCCGCGGCCCGAAGGTGTTCTTCGCGCACACTCCGGTGCCGGCCCAGAAGTTCTCCTTGCCGGGCACGGAGAAGTCGTAGACGAGCTCGGTGGGCTCGACCTCCTCGATCGCGGTGATCGACGCCCACACCAGGTCGCCGGTCCGCCGGGCGTTGAGCTGCTGCACCACGCCCCGGTCCCAGTCGAGGGGGCTCCACGGTGTCACGTTCGCCACGGTCAGCCGCCAGACCGGGTGCTCCGTGCCCTGCAGCGCCGTCGTGCACCGACCGACGCTCGGGCAGATCCCGAAGCGAGCCAGGGCGACGACGAGGTCGTCCTTGAGGTCGTCGCCGACCGTCGTGAACTCGTGGCGCACGGCCTCGTCGAAGGTGCGGCCCGAATGGACGCCGTCGCCCTCGCGGTAGCCCTCCATGAACCACTTCAGGCGGGACAGCGGAAGCCCCAGCACCCAGCCGGGGATGCGCTTGGGGCCGGGCCCGAAGCCGAGGTGGTCCAGCACCGCCAGCAGGAGCCGGCCGCGGGCGACGATCCCCGCCGACCGCGCGGCGCTCCCCTTCTGCCGGCCCACGGACAGCCACAGGTCGCGCTCGACCACCTTGGCGGCCCGCTCGAGCGTCTCGACGTCGCAGGACCAGGTGACGAACGCGTCGTGGTCCGACCGGTGCCAGCACCCCGCGGCCACCCACAGCCCCAGGAGCCACAGGAGCTCGTCGGTGACCCGCAGCTCGATCGGCAGCCACGGCGAGCGGCCGCTGACGTTGCGCCGCACCATCGCGGTGGCCGGGATGTCGAGGCCGAGCCGCCGCACCTCACCCACCGTCAGGTGGTCGAGGTCGCGGCTGCGGACCACCGTCCCCCAGGTCGCCCGGCGAACCGTGGGACCGGGCGCCCGGCGGGCCACCCGGTCGGCCACCAGCTCCTGGCGGTGCTCCCAGACGTGCCAGCCCAGCCCCGGCCACGTGACCTGCAGGTCGTCGGCGGACCCACCGCCCGCCTCCCACGCCTCGATCACCGAGACCCACTGCTTGTCGCGCGCCGGCACCTCGATCCGACCGGCGACCGCGATCCGCTCCCCCACGGCCAGCTGCGACACCGGCTTGGGGGTCGGGCGCCCGTCGTCGCCCTCGACGAAGACGCTGTGGTCGGCGGTGACCCGGATCGACCGGCCGTAGCGGGTGCGCACCTCGTAGCACTTGCCGGTCGGCGGGTGCCCCAGGAGGGCGATCGCCTCCGACGCGGTGATCCGACCCCGCTCGTCGAACGCCGGGACCGTGTAGCCGTGCAGGTCGACGTTGGCGCCGATGCGAGCGGCCAGGTCGCCGACCCGCTCCCGGCGCAGCTCGGTGCCGTCGTCGTAGAGGACCTGCTCGTCGGCCAGGATCGAGTTGAAGATCCGGACGATGCGGACGTCGAGGCCGTGGTAGCGGTGGTAGGCCATCGTCATCGCCTCGGCGAAGCGCTTGGCCTCGTCGTAGACGCCGCGGGGGCCGACCGGGTTGACGTGGCCCCAATACTCCTCGTGCTGCGGGTGGACCTTGGGGTCGCCGTACACCTCGGAGGTCGACGCCAGCAGGAACCGGGCGTCCTTGCGCTTGGCCAGGCCCAGGCAGTTGTGGGTGCCGAGGCTGCCGACCTTGAGGGTCTGGATCGGCATCTCCAGGTAGTCGCGCGGCGACGCCGGCGAGGCGAAGTGCAGGACGGCGTCGACCTTGCCGGGCACCCACACGTAGGTGCTCACGTCGTGCTGCACGAACGTGAAGCCGGGGTGACCGAACAGGTGCTCGATGTTCGGGACCGCCCCGGTGCTCATGTTGTCGAGCGCGATGACCTCGTCACCCCGCGCGAGCAGCACATCGCACAGATGCGATCCGAGAAAGCCGGCTCCACCGGTGACGACGACGCGCGCCATGTTCCTCGTCTCTCAACTTTCGGTCGTTGCTGTGGCTGTCACTCTGTCCCGCCGCCTCAGCCGACCGCCCGGATCCGCCGCGCACCCCTCCCCGCAGGGAGAGGCCGGGCCTCACCGACCGATGCCGACGTACGAGAAGCCTCGCCGCTCCAGGGCCGGCCGGTCCAGGAGGTTGCGGGCGTCCACGATCCGGGGCGCCGCCATGAGGTTGGCGACCTTGTCGAAGTCGGTCCACCGGAACTCGTCCCACTCGGTGAGCACCGCCAGGACCTGGGCCCCCTCGCACACCGAGTAGGCGTCGGTGGCCGGGGTCAGGCCGGCGACGTCGCCCTTCACCGCCGGGTCGTAGGCGGCGACCTCGGCGCCCTCGCCGAGCAGCAGGTGGATGATCCGGATCGCCGGGGAGTCGCGGGTGTCGTCGGTGCGCGCCTTGAACGTCAGGCCCCACACGGCGACCTTCACACCCTCCAGCGAGCCGCCCGCCATCGTGCGGATCTTCCCGACCACCCGGTGGAACTGCTCCTCGTTGACCGTGATGACGCCCCGGAGCAGGTCGAACGAGTAGCCGGCGGAGTCGGCGATGTGGACCAGCGCCCGCGAGTCCTTCGGGAAGCACGAGCCGCCCCACCCGGGACCCGGGCGGAGGAACTCGTGGCCGATCCGCTTGTCGTAGCCCATGCCGAGCACGACGTCCTTGACGTCGGCGCCGACCTGCTCGCAGACGGCGGCGATGGCGTTGACGAAGCTGATCTTCGTGGCCAGGAAGGCGTTGGAGGCGTACTTGATCGTCTCCGCCGAGGCCGGGTCGGTGACGATGATCGGCGCCGTCACCCCGATGTACAGCGAGGCGACCCGCACGGCCGCCGACTGGTGCTCGCTGCCGATCACGATCCGGTCCGGGTGGAGGAAGTCGTGCACGGCCGAGCCCTCGCGGAGGAACTCGGGGTTGCTGACCACGGCCACGTCGTCGCGGCCCAGCACCCGCTCGACGACCCGGGTCGAGCCCACCGGCACCGTCGACTTGTTGACCACCACCGCCTCCGCCGGCAGCACGGGGCCGATCTGGCGGGCCGCGGTCTCGATGAACGTCAGGTCGGCCGACCCGTCGTCGGCCTGGGGCGTGGGCACGCACAGGTAGGC